>JAIORS010000019.1 GCA_021108005.1 Candidatus Aegiribacteria sp. | reverse complement strand
TTATCGGTTACCCGGTATTTCATCCGCCGGGATATTCAATTCTTTGTACCTCCCGATGATTTCACGGTGGGCGGGGATCTCTTCCAGAAAGGCTTATCTGACAGCGCACGAGTTCACGTTCCTCAGGCATCCTGATTCAGTATGCATTTGCATGGACATGAATGAAGTTTCTTATATTCGTTCAATACATAGTCGGAGGAATAGATGAATTCACTTTCCTGGCATCTTGCGTGGAGATATCTCAGAAGGCATCCACGAAGGAAGCACCTTGCTTTTTCAACCGTTGTCAGCGTATCGGGCGTAGCTCTGGGTGTGGGAGCTCTTATAATAGTAATGGGTGTTCTCTCTGGCCTTGAGAATTTCATTGAGGAATCCGTCATCACAGTTGACGCTCCCCTTGTGATTATGGCAGACAGCGGTGGTCCATTCCAGATGTCTGACAGCCTTCTTGTTGAACTCGAAAACCTCGTTCCCATCGGGAACATCTCACCCTTCATTCAGGGAGAGGCGATAATCCGTCTTCCATCAAGGGGAGTTGATTCGGGGTGCCGGATCAGAGGAGTCGACCCCGAAAGGGAGTTCGCGTCAGGTATCATGGAGGATAAGCTCTCGTACGGAGAGCTAACTCTTTCCACGCCGGATGGGGATGACTGCATCCTGATGGGTCTATACCTTGCAGAGCAGTTCTATCACTCCGTTGGCGACACCATGTACGTGTTCCCGCCCATGGCATTCTTTTCCAGCAGGGGATATGCCATAGGAAAGGTGATTCTCTCGGGAGCCCTGGAAACAGGGTTACCTGTGAACGATGAAACACTGGCGTACATTCCAATCGATCTAGCAAGACGAATGTACCTTCCCGGCGGGGGCTATACAGGAATCAAGCTTTATCCCACAGAGGGTTTTTCTCTGGAAACGGCAGCCGAAGCAGCTGCCGTTCTCTTAACCGACGGTATATCCGTAAAAACGTGGAAAGAGCTGAACCCTGACCTTACAGCTTCCATGAAGCTTGAAAGAATGGGAGCCTTCCTTGCTCTGCTTCTTATAACAATTGTCGCTACTTTCAACATCATGGGAACCATCGCGAGGTCGGCAATTGAACGCAGAAAGGATATCTCCGTCATGAAAGCTATGGGAGCCAACAACAGGCTGATATTCAGCATTTTTCTCTGGGAGGGAATGATCGTAGGGGCAGCAGGAATCATTCTGGGATTTGCATTCGGTCTTTTCGGCTGCTGGCTTATAGGTGATACCGGTTTTATTCGGCTGCCGGATGTCTATTCGTTTCATGAAAACATTCCTGTCAGGATTTCCATACTCAGGACAGCTCTGGCCGGCTTCATCGCTTTCCTGCTCAGTCTGGCCTCCGGTATCCTGCCAGCAATGAAAGCCGCCGCGCTTGATCCGGTTAAGGGACTTGAGAGTTGAATATCCTCCTTGCGATTCTACTGTCGTATGGATACTCCCCCGGTGATTCCAGCTGGAATCTGGTAACACTGGGCAATATCCCTGAGAGAGCCATCTTTTTTGCTGAGCTCGCCGCAAAGGATGGGGGCAGGTCTACAGTTGACCTTGCCGCCATACTGGAAATGGCGGGCAGATTTGCAGAAGCTGAACGCTATTACAACCTTGCGCTTAACTCCTCAACGGATTCTCTCCTGTCAGAATGGCTTGAAAACAGGATATCGGGCAGCAGAACCCTTGATACACTTGTTATTCTCAGTACCTTTGTCACTAATATGAGCGATGAAGATGCCATAGACATTTTAGTCGAAATTCCTCTGCCGGTACCTCATCCCCCATACCAGCAGATAGAGCGGTTGGCCGGTGTTTTTAAAGCGGATGGAAACCTGATGAGATACTGGATTGATCTCCTTCCTTCTCAGACCACGGTTGTTCTCCCGCTGGTACTTCATATAAGGCAGCAGCCTTACAGTTTCAGACCCCTGCCTTTGTACTACCCGGACATATATGGTTCCATAAACCTGGAGGATATTTCATCTTTGATTAGAACAACTCAGATCCCTGAAACTGAAACCGGTCCGGGACCCTGCCTTGAAATCGCACATCTCCTGCAGAACAGTGCAAAAGAAGCAGGTTTAGAACTTCAGATCATCGGTGGATTATTCAGAACCGGCTCGGACAGCCTGCTTTTCCATGCCTGGAACCTTCTTCCCGGAACCGGAATTCCGATTGACGCTGTTCTTTTTCAGGCAGACTCGCTGCGAGGTATAGGTCATTGTCCGGCGGACGTTATTCCCCTCTGGGATTTTGAGCATACCGACGGACATGAGGTCTCGATCTTTTATCCGCAACAGAACATTCAACTGGACATTTCAATGCAGGCATCCTTCGCAGACCCGAACCTGATTACCGAACTTCTGAGGCTTTTTCCTATATGCCTGCTATCAGGAATTTAGCTTTTTATAACCTGGAGGTAATAATGAAATTTTTCATTCTCGTAATCTTTCTCTCACTGATGATAAACAGCCTGACAGGATGCGGAACTGACAAAGAATCCGCTGATGATGAACATACAATTCTGCATAACTGTATTGTGGCCATCGGTCTCGAGGAGGAGATCAGTAACATTCAGGTTATTCATACCGCAGACAGTCTTTACATGGCGGGAATGGCCGGCATGACCGAATCATGGTGGGTCCGTGAACCCTTCATCGGATTCTCCGTCACGGAGATAGGACCAATAAAGCAACAGGTTCTCATTCAGGGGGACAGTGTATGGACGGTAGACCGCAACGGGCACCTTTCTCCCGGAGGCGTCGAAGAGCGGGATCAGATGCTGCTTTCCAGAAATACGGTCTTCTACGACTATCTTTTTGATGCTTCCATGGTATCCATTGGAGCGGATACACTGATAGACAGTGTACTGACCGTGCCTGTGCGGCTTGAGGACGACCAGAACGTGGTTTACTACTATTCAAAGGAAACATGGCTTCCTGTGCTTATGACAGCGGTAACAATGGGTCTTGAAGTCAGAAGTTACCCTGATGACTACGAGAACATCGAAGGCATAGTCACTGCAATGAGCAGCGTAAGCACTATTCCAGCACTGGGACAGGAGATCTTAAGCCGGAATATCCTGACTGAATACAATGTAGCAATTCCTGAATCAATTTTCGTACTTACTCCAGCAGGAGGTGACTGGGAACTGGAGAATCCAGGAACTCCTACAGCCTTTTCACTCAAGGGTGAACATATTTACCTTGATGGAGAAGTTAATGGTAACCCGGTAATAATTCTGCTTGACAGCGGTGCCGGCGCAACAGTTCTTGACAGTACACTGGCTGCAGACCTGGGACTTGAGTCAACCGGGAACCTCCCGGCAAGAGGCATCGGAGGAACAAGGGAATTCTCGTTCGTGATGGTGCCTTCCTATTATGCCGCAGGAGCCCTGGTGAGTGGTCAAACCCTTGCCGTAATGCCCCTTTCGAAGGAGTTCTACCCCTCTACCGGGGAAATGATAGATCTCATTCTCGGTTACGATTTCCTCAGCCGTTTTGTAACGAGGATCGATTACGGCTCTGAAACTATAACCCTGTTCGACCCGGACGGTTTCACTATCCACAACGATGAAATATCAATTATTCCGGCGGAGAGAAGCATGAGCCTTCTTTCAGTTGAAGCTGTTCTTGAGGATTCTGTTCCCGTCATTCTTCTTCTGGATACCGGAGCAGGTGGAAATATCCACCTTACACCATCGTTCTTTGAGGATCATCCTGAATTCCTGAATGATAGACCCTCGTTCGAAACCGAGATACAGGGTGTTGGGGGAGAAGAAAATATCAGCGCATTCAGAGTCTCAAAGATCACACTTGGAGACTATACGGTTCCCGGCGGTCTCTGCTCAAGCTTCAGCGGTGGTGACGTGTTCAGCCAGTACGATGGAATTCTCGGGACCGGTGTTCTTTGCAGATTCATATTGTATCTTGATTACGCCCAAAGCAGGATTATGCTGGAGCCATCCTCCATTTTCGAGGAAGGCCTTCCGGAATCACTTACCGGCATGGGGATTGAAATCGAGGACAACTGTCTTATCGTAAGCAAAATCATACCGGGCTCCCCCGCAGAAAAAGCGGGTATCATCGAAGGCGATGTACTGCTTGAGATAAACGGAGAGCCTGTCTATGTGGAACAGTTGAATGAACTTGACAGATTCATTCCGAACACAGTCAATTCGGCTGTATCGCTGAAGCTTTCCAGAGACGGCAGCGAATTCGAACTTGAGCTGATAACGGATTTTCTTGTCCCGATGATTCAATAAGTTAAAGAAACGGAAGTAATAAATATCTGATTACCTCCGCTCCAATTTGTTACAAACCGGTGAGTACAGAGGATCAATGAACAATTTCTCCGGTGTATTCACAGGTATAATGTAAGTGTAGCAAGTGACGTCCAGCCCCATTCATAGAGAGCGCAATGCCTTAGTACCGTTTATCCCCTCTGAGCAGGGTCAACAGTTTTGAGAACCCGAATGAGGTGTAATGCCAGAGCTGTCCGAATGATCGTATCCTTCCCAGTGTGCGAAGGATGAACGCGGGTGAAAGGTACGTTCCCAGTATGGCTCTTTTTCTCTCGGCTGCAACCTCGGCGCTTGTGAGCGTATATGTGTTCATTATCGGTGTGAAGTAATCACCACCGGCCAGATCCTCTTCACGGAAAAGACCGTCTTCAAGGGCCATCTCGTACATTGGCGTTCCTGGAAACGGGTATGCCGCATGGAACTCGTAGAAGTCAGCGGGAACAGATCTCGCGAAACGCGCCGTCCTCCGTATGGACTCCTTCGTATCCCATGGAAGTCCAACAACGAAGTAGAGGAGCGACATGATTCCGTTTTTCCTGCAAACCTCCACTGCCCTGTAGACCTGATCGAGAGCTATATCCTTGCGTATCTTCTCCAGTATCTGCGGATCGCCCGATTCAACTCCGAACGAAACCACATGACATCCTGCGGCTGCCATTACGGCTGCCATCTCGCCGTCAAATGTGTCTATTCTGGAATTGGCCCCCCATCTGATATCCAGAGCCGCTTCGCTGATTGCTTTGCAGAGTTCCAGCACCCATTTCCTATCCATCGTGAATGTATCCGACCTGAACAGGAAGGAACGTATGCCGTGATCGCTGACGCAGCTTTCCAGTTCCCGCACGATGCTTTCGACCGAGCGCTTTCGCAGTTTTCTTCCGCTCACGAGAAAGACCGGACAGAAAACACACCTGCCGGGGCAGCCTCTCGAAGTGAGTACCGGCGTTAAAGGGCTGCCGGTTTCCGGATCTTGGTACAGCTCGTTCCTAAGCAGGTCCCTGGCCGGGAACGGCAGTGAATCGAGATCTTCCGGTGGTGGTCTGTCCGGATTGCGAATAAAATTTCCGTTGTCCCCGATACGGGAAACTCCCGGTACATCGGTCGGGTCTTTACCCGAAACCAGTTCCGCGATGACGAGCTCCGATTCTCCCCTGACCGCGATATCCAGCTCCGGGTGTTCCAGGAGGGCTTCCTCATCGTGATCGTAGAAGTGCGCTCCCTTACCGATACATGTCACCGAATCACCAAGTATCCCGTGAGCCTTCTCCGCGGCTACCATGTCGCGCTTGAATGTAGGCGTTGTAGTGCTTATAACCAGAATATCAGGTCTGAAGTTCCGCAGCTCGGTCTCCAGGGCTATCCAGCCTCCACCCTCAATTGGGAAATCCTTTATCCTGCAGTCGGCTCCGGCGGCTTTCCGGCAAGTTGCCGCGATATAGGCGAGATCCATCGGCGGTCTGGCGCCCTGAGCCATCATGCTCCTGACCGGAGCCTGGCATCTGTCTTCCCTGAGGTAAACACCGGTTGGCGGATTGACGAGAAGAACCCTCATTGTGAACGTACATTTCTGATGCATCTGAACATCTCAACGAAAGCTTTTACGATGACACCGAACCTTGCCCCCGACTGATCACCGAACCGCCTGGGGTAGTGGGGTATTCCGATCTCACGAAGGATGAAACCCGCTCTGGAACATCTGGCGAGAAGTTCAGCGGAGACCATGGCGCCCTCGGAGGTCAGCTGCGGAATGGCTTTCAGAGCATCCCGGGGAATTAGCTTGAATGCGCAGTCTATGTCACGAATCCCCCTGATACCCAGTACAAGCCGCACGGCTCCGTTGAAAAGTCTTGCGTTGATCCTCCTGTAGAGGGAATCCATTCTGTTCATGCGGTAGCCGAGGGCCAGCAGTTTCTCCCTGCCCGATTCTGTGAGTTCGATGAGTCTGGATATGTCGGACAGTCTGAACTGGCTGTCCCCGTCGCTGAAAAAGACCCACTCTCGCGTGGAGGATTCAAGTCCGGATCTTACTGCTGCTCCGTAACCCCTGTTGGTCTTGTGAGAGACTATTCTTACTATCTCTGGAAAACGGCTCCTCACCGTCTCAGCCCTCTCGGCGGTACGATCGGTGCTGCCATCGTCGACAGCGATGATCTCTAGGTCGTCTGTCACCGTCGAACCGACCTCAAGCGCTTCCTCCAGAACTGAGATTACGTTATCCTCCTCGTTATGAAACGGGAAGAACATGCTCAGGGATATGAGCTTTCCAACGGGTTCTGTAATTCGGTTACTCCCCTCTCATGGCCGCGTTCAATGGCAAGTTATAAAACAAACGATAATTTATCTTAATATTAGACCAGGTGATGTACTCCGCAACCAGCCTGACCTTTTATCGGTATCCCTGTGGAGGTGCGTCAATGGTTCTGAGAGATTGATCTCTATTCGCTACATTTTCAACTTTCAATTACGAAGAGACAGTCACCTGAGTTTACGGAAGCCCCCGTTTCAACCGGGATTTCGGAGATGACGCCTGAAACGGGCGCTTTTATTTCATTCTGCATCTTCATAGCTTCAAGAACAAGAACTCCGGTATCGGCTTCCACCTGTTCTCCCGCTTTGCACATCAGATCTACAACAAGACCGGGCATGGGGGCGGTTACAATCAGCCGTCCACTGGCCTGGGCCTTTGCTGTTGTGACCACTTCCCTCTCATCCGTTACACTGAATTCGTAAACCTCTCCCCTTGTAACAACCTGATACTTCTCCTTGAAGCGTTCCACTTCAACATTGTATGACTTTCCATCAAGAATAATCGACAGATGCTGAGGAGATATTCTGGAAATACTTACAATTTTATGTGTGCCGTCTATCTCGATTTCAAAAAGCTCATCGTGGGGACGAACTTCAAGTCTTGAAGCGGCAACTCTGAGCGTATGCTCGCTATCTGATACTTCGAATGCCACCGTACATCCTTCCAGAAAGTTTCCATCTGTCATCCTGTTTCACATTGGAAACGAAATCAACCTTTTCGTTATCCATTGCCACTATTGTAGCAGCAATTGCGGATATTTCCAGGAATTTGTTCGTCTTTTTTTTCTCTATCCTGGTGACTATACCCGTATCGTAATTTCCTTCAACGAAATCACTGTTCACGAGTACCTTCCTGTGAAAAGGAATGGTTGTTTTGACACCCTTTATCTTGTATTCATCGAGAGCCCTCAGCATCCTGGCTATGGCTTCTCTTCTGTCTCTGCCCCATGCAATTACTTTGGAAAGAAGAGGATCGTAGTATACAGGAACATCATAGTCCGAAGATATTCCTGATTCAACCCTGATACCTGGGCCGGAGGGTTCTACAAGCTCCTTTATATAGCCAACCGAGGGGAGAAAAGTCTCGGGATCCTCCGCTGAGATCCTGCATTCTATTGCTGCTCCGTTAATACCGATGTCTTCCTGGGTCAGATTCAGTTCTTCCCCTGAAGCTATCCTTATCTGTTCCTTGACCAGATCTGTACCGGTTATCATCTCGGTTACCGGGTGTTCAACCTGCAGTCTTGTGTTAACCTCAAGGAAGTAAAAATCCCCGGAGGAGTCAATCAAAAATTCAACCGTACCGGCGTTCGTATATCCTGAAGCTTTAACGGCGGTAATTGCGGCGTTGCCCATTCTATTTCTCATTGCTTCGTCGAGGATGCAACAGGGGGACTCCTCAATGAGTTTCTGGTATCGCCTCTGAACAGAGCATTCCCTTTCATTGAGATGTATGACATTGCCGTAGTTATCCGCAAGGATCTGCATTTCAACATGTCTCGGTTCGATCAGGTATTTCTCCATAAAAATGTCTGGATTTCCAAATGCGGAAAGGGCTTCGGCTCCAGCTCTTTTAAAGGCGGATGGCAGTTCATCCTTCGAATGAACAACACGGACTCCTTTCCCGCCGCCGCCAGCCGCGGCTTTCAACAGAACGGGGTATCCTATTCCCACAGCAGAGGTTAGAGCTTCGGCTTCGGATTTCATGGGCTCTTCTGTTCCGGGTATTATTGGAATCCCGGCTTTCTTCATCAGCTTTCGAGCTTCCGTTTTGTTCCCCAGAAGAGCCATTGAATCCGCAGATGGGCCAATGAAAATGAGCCCTTCCGCAGTACAGGCTGCAGGCAGTGCGGGATTTTCAGCAAGAAATCCATAACCGGGATGAATAGCCTGACAGCCAGCTTTCAAAGCTGTCTCGATTATCCTGTCAATCACAAGGTAACTCTCAGCAGAGGGAGCGGGACCAATTTCGTATGCTTCGTCCGCATACCTCACGTGCTTCGCTGATCTGTCGGCCCGTGAAAATACAGCAACTGAAGTAATTCCCGTTTCGTGACAGGCCCTGGCGATTCTTACAGCGATCTCACCCCTGTTCGCTATCAGAATTTTGCTTATACCGCTCATAATGGACAATTTCCGTGTTTCCTCGGCGGCATACTCTCCCGCTTGCCATCAAGGATTTTCAGCGATGATATAACCCTCAACCTTGTTTCGTGGGGTTTTATCACCTCATCAATATATCCCATTCCCGCAGGAACGTAAGGATTGTTGAACATTTCATTGTATTCATCTATGAGGAGCTGACGCTTTGATTCGGGGTCTTCATCTTTTGCGATATCCCTCTTGAAAAGGATTTTAACAGCTCCCCTGGCTCCCATAACCGCGATCTGAGCTGAGGGCCAGGCGAAATTCACATCCGCGCCGACATTCTTTGAATTCATAGCTATATAAGCCCCTCCGAACGCTTTTCTGGTTACAACCGTGATTCTGGGTACGGTGGCTTCACAGAAAGCGTAGAGCAGCTTTGCCCCCTCCCGAATAACCCCGGAATGTTCCTGGTCAACGCCGGGAAGAAAACCTGGCGCATCCTCAAATACAAGAATTGGTATGTTGAAGCAATCGCAGAACCTGATGAATCTCGCAGCTTTGGCGGAAGAAAGAGTATCCAGTACACCGGCAAGCACAGCCGGCTGATTGGCAACGATGCCAACGGGCATTCCATCCATCCTTGAGAATCCAACTATCATGTTGGGGGCAAAGTCCTCATGAACCTGAAACAGCCTGCCGTCATCAACGACCGACTCTATTATGGATTTCATATCGTAGGGCAGGGATGAATCATCCGGTATTAAGGTATCCAATGATTCATCACTTCTTTCCACAGGATCGGTACATTGCACTCCGGGAGGATCACTCATATTGTTCTGAGGCAAATAAGTCATGAGTTCCCTTATCGTTGCCAGACACTGTTCCTCTGAACTGACATTAAAATGTGACACACCGCTTTTCCTGCTGTGAGCAACTGCCCCTCCGAGTTCTTCAAAAGTAACATCCTCATGTGTGACTTCTTTAATCACATCAGGTCCGGTCAGAAACATATAACTGGACTGATCTATCATGAAAACAAAATCGGTCAGGGCAGGGGAATAAACCGCTCCACCAGCGCAGGGGCCCATGATAGCGGATATCTGGGGAACAACACCGGAAGCTTTAACATTTCTAAAAAAGATATCCCCGTAACCTGCCAGGGAATTGATACCTTCCTGTATCCTTGCTCCTCCGGAATCCTTTATGGCTATTATCGGGACGCCGTTTTTCAGAGAAAGATCCTGCAGTCGTGATATTTTGTCAGCTACTGCTTTTGAAAGGGATCCACCGAAAATGGTGAAGTCCTCCGAATAAACGCAAACCTGCCGACCGTGGATTCTTCCGTAACCCGTTACAACGCCGTCTCCGGGAATCTTTTTTCCCTCCATACCGAAATCAATGCAGTTGTGGGTAACCAGCATGCCCATTTCATGAAACGTCTCGGGATCAAGAAGAAGATGAATGCGCTCTCTTGCAGTCAGCTTGCCATTCTCATGCCTTTTTCTGATCCTGTTCTCGCCGCCACCTAAAAGAGCCTCAGATCTTAAATCATCAAGTCTGGACAAAAGAACCCCCTTGATTTTAGTAATAAGTAAATCGTCTGATCAATCTTCCCTTCTGATAAGAATAATCATTCCGGTAGTATCCTCACTTATATAAATACCACCCGACGGATCAACAGCAACATCTTCAATATTGTTAAAGCCCTGCGCGAAAACGGTTGTAGCACCATTTTCATCCACAATAGAAAGCCTTCCCGAACCTTCTCCCATGTCTTCCTCGACTACGTACAGAGGAAAGAATCCTTTGTCGCTGCTGCAAATTCCCTCGCACGCGCGCAAACCCCTGCAGAAAACTTCCCATTCTCCGGATAATGGATCAATACGCAGAAGTGAAGTCCGAATAAACCCGTACCCGGAAAGTTCATTACATACATAGAGCATCCCGCCGTTGTCCGCAATGAGATCTGAGAAGCTCCATAGATACAGCGATGAGAAAATGGGGGAAGAACCGCTTGTATCAACCCTGAGAACTCCGGTCAGCACTGGAGGCAGTGAAATCGCTTCCAGGCTGGATTCGGTAACAGCAAGGCTGCCGTCACATATCCATGCGACTCCTTCAGGATACTGAAGGCTGTCAGCAAGTACCTCTACATTGCCCGATGGCTCGATTGCAATCAGGCGTCCATACTCTATGTCTTCCGTAACGTATATCGACTCAGAACTGTCCACAGCGATACCTTCAGGATTCACAAGACCTTCAGCAATTATGATTGCACTCCCGGATTTATCTATCCTGTATACGGCTCCATCGCCTTCCGAAACTGCATACAGATAGCCCTTGGATGAAAATGCAAGCCCGTCAACTCCGTTGATACCGGTAGCGAATACAGTGGCGGTGTATCCATCGGGCAGTGTTATTCTTGTAAGTGAATCCCCGCAGTTCAATCCATCGGAGTTACAGGGCTTACCGGATGCTATAACTGCCAGAACAGTAAAAAGTATTGTACTTCGCATTTGTTCCAAACCATCAAACAGGAATGATATCCGGCATCGTGCGGAACTATCGCCGGATACCCGTTACATATTCAAAAGATTGCACTTGATACTCATTGAGGCCTCCCCCTTGGCTTATGTCTATCCTGCAAAGATGAGGGCAAGGCGATGGACTATTTAATATACTCGGTTACTTTCATGGAGCCCTTTTCCTGATGAAGTCTATCTGAACAGACCCTTGATCGCTCCCCAGCTTTCGTTGTTCAGGCCGGCACCAGTAGGAATAATGTATACTCTGAAGAGGGCATCAATCTCGTATCCCGCTCTTACCACGGGCTCCCATAACAATCCGTTCTGGTAGTAACTGTGGGCTATTCCTGTAAAGTTGTTAAACTGGTCGTAAATAACTGATGGAAGACCCAA
This sequence comes from Candidatus Aegiribacteria sp., assembly GCA_021108005.1. Lineage (NCBI taxonomy): Bacteria > Pseudomonadati > Candidatus Aegiribacteria > Candidatus Aegiribacteria sp. The sequence goes on along the minus strand of JAIORS010000019.1, from coordinate 21,804 downwards.
TATCGAATATTCTATGGTGTTCGCTATCATCCAGAAATCAGTTTCTATTGATATTCCTGGTAAGTAGTTTACTATTACAGGAGCATTATGAATTGCGGTGACATGGTCGGATGCGAGAGGTGTTGCAGGTCCAGTAACATCGCCGGCCCAAAGTTCCAGAACAATTTGATCTGTATCCCAGGGAAGCGAAGCATGATGATAAAACCACCATTCTGTGGATTCAAATTCATAGTTCGGATTTGTCGTGAAATCCAACATATCGAACCATGTTCCGTAGTAAGCTGCTCCTGAAACTATCCAGTAAGAGGTTCCATCATCGTATTGCAGAGCATCATCAGTTCCAGGCATGTATGCGACAGGATCTTCAACAGGGTAACTGTCCGCTGTAAAGGTAAAGGCAGCTGCGAGAGCAAGAACAATCAGCAAATTCTTCATTTTAACTCCCTTAGAGTTATGATACATGTTATTGAAAAAGCCTTTGATATCCGGCATCGTGCGGAACTATCGCCGGATACCCGTTACATATTCAAAAGATTGCACTGGACAGGAATGAAGTCAAGATAAACTTTAGTCTTTCACTATTCCCTATTATTTGTGTATATAACGTTGTATTTGAATTAACGAAATGAAACAAGAGGTACACCATTAATTCACCACTCGAGATTCTGTTAATCGAGAATAACCTTGATGACGCAAGGAACTTCCGCGGGATTCTGAGGAAAATTAAAACTGAACAGTTTCACATTGAAAGAGCAAATAGCCTGGCTTCCGCCCTGAACAGAATAAAAGAGCAGAATTTCGATGTCATCGTAGCAGACCTGAGTCTTCCTGACAGTTCCGGTAACGACACTACAGTGCAGATCTGCCGTAACGTTCAGGACATTCCTCTTATCGTTCTTACTGAGATAGATGATAAAAAAACTGAGTTGAATGCCCTTAAGGCGGGAGCCCAGGATTTTCTTGTAAAGGGAAGACTCCATCCAGATAACCTGATGAGAGCAATCCATCATTCCATTGAAAGAAAACAGCTTGACTGGCAGCTGCGGCTTGCAAGGCGCAGGTTGAGAATTCTCCACGATGCCGCATCGAAACTGGAAGTCTGTTCGATGAAGAAGAAAGCCTTTCAGCTTGCCATAGATTCAGCAAAATTGCTTCTTCCGAACTCGATGTGCCAGATATTCACCGAGAAAAACGGAGTACTTACAGTTACAGCCACATCACCTGAACTGATTGACAGAATTGGAAACGAAATAAATCTGGATTTCGGTCTCGCCGGAATGACTTTTGCGGAAAAGCGAACATTTCAGTTCAAAAGTCATAACGATATACCTATAATGACTCCGGACAGTGAAACTTTCAGATCCGGAATATCAATATCCATAGGTTCCGAGGCTGTTTTGCAATGCGTCTCAAACGAACCGGACGCTTTCACGAACGATGACACTAATATGCTCGAAATGCTTGCCGGACATCTTTCCGGAACAGTTGACAGGATCAGTCTTGAACGAAAACTCAGAAATCTGGCCATTCGCGATCCACTCACAGGCGCTTTCAACCGCAATTTCTTCCAGATAGCCCTGAACCGCGAAAAGCTCAGGGCAAAGAGGTACAAAAGCAGTGTAGGCTTTCTTATGGTCGATATTGATAATTTCAAGGAAATAAACGATCGATACGGCCATTTAACCGGAGACAAAATTCTCAGAGAAGTGGCTTCATATCTTTCTGATTGCATAAGGGAAACCGATTATCTCATCCGTTACGGCGGAGACGAATTTCTCATGATACTGATAGAAACCGGACAAACGGCTTCAATAGTCAGAGACAGGGTTGTCAATGGCTCAAAATTGGCTGAAAGGACCACGCATATCATCGGTTCTGCGGTAACTCTTTCTATCGGTTGCGCGCATTGGAATTCGGACACCGTAATTTCAATCCGCGAGACACTGGCCGAGGCAGACCGCAAAATGTACGAACACAAGAGAAACAAATAGTATCATTCAAGCTTGGCCTTCTGCCAGGCATTTTCCATCATCTCCATGTCAGCTTCATCAAGCGAATACCCGGCTTTTTTGAGTATTATCTCCATCTTCGTGAACCTGTCAATGAATTTTTGATTATTTGCTCTCAACACTGCTTCCGGCTCAAAACCAATAAGTCTGCAGTAATTTACAATACTGAAAAACACATCACCAAGTTCGTCTTTCTGAGCATCGGTATCGTTACTATCAAGGGCATTTTCAAATTCACGGAGTTCTTCCAGGATCTTGCTTCTTGCGCCCCGGGCATCGGGCCAGTCAAATCCAATTTCTGAAGCTCTCTGCTGGATTCTCCACGCTGTCTGAAGGGCCGGCATACTCGAGGGAATGGATGCGAAGAATCCCTCATCCTTTTTTTCCGAAGCCTTGATTGCCTCCCACTGCTGTTCCACTTCACCTGAAGTAAGATCGTTCTGCTGCTGAAATACGTGAGGATGCCGTCTGACCAGTTTGGATGAAATACCTTCAACAACATCCTTCAATGTAAACTCTTTCTGTTCCTGGCAGATAACAGCTGACATTATGACATGCAGCAGAAGATCACCCAGTTCACTTCGAAGCAGTTTCATATCTCCTTTCGCGATGGCATCCGCAACTTCGTAAGCCTCCTCAAGCATGTAAGGGCTGAGCGATTCAACAGTCTGTTCTCTATCCCAGCTGCAGCCGGAGCGACTCCTGAGTTTCATTACAATCCTGACCAGACCGTCCATAGCGGAGATAAAACCGTCCGGAGATCTATCCATGAATAGCTCCTGCTCCGAAGGATTCTCCGGCTTCCATATACAGCTCCGACAGAGTAGGGTGCGGGTGTATCATCTCCCCGATTTCAGATGCTTTAACACCAAGATTTACCGCCAGAACAGCTTCTCCGACAAGGCTGCTTGCGTCAGCACCTACTATCTGAACCCCTATTACTACATCATCCCGCTCTCTGGCGATTATTTTCACAAAGCCCTCTGTTTCGTTCATTCCCACCGCCTTACCATTTGCGATGTACCTGGACATTCCAGTTCTTACTGGAACTCCTCTCTCTTCCCACTCATTCTGTCCTGGACCGACTATGGCTATTTCCGGTGAAGTAAAAATGCAGCCCGGCATTGTATCCGGGTTGATTGAACGGTCTCCGCGGCCGAACATACGATCCACAGCCGCAAGAGCCTGGGCACTCCCTGCATGAGCAAGCTGCCATTTGCCTGTAACATCTCCCGCTGCGTAAACTCCCTTAAGATTCGTCATCTGATTATCATCTGTCTGAATCCCCGAGAATGTGAACTCAACTCCTGCCGCTGAAAGGTTAAGCCCCTCGGTTCTCGCCCTTCGACCTATGGAAACAAGAATCCTGTCAGCAGACAATTGCATTCCATCTGCCATAATGACTTCGGCACTCTTCTCCGATACCTTTACCCTCTCCGCCGCGTTGTCGGTATGGATATTGACTCCTGATCGATTCAGGGAGCTGTTAACAACCTGTCTGATATCATCGTCTATGCCGGGCAGTATCGAAGGCAGCATCTCAACGATGGTAATTTCTACACCAAGACTGGCAAAAATGGATGCAAATTCACAACCTACTATTCCCCCGCCTACGATGATCAGGCTCGCGGGAAGTGTATCCCATGAAAGGACATCCCTGCTGGTCTGAACTCCATCTACTGCAAACGGTCCGGGTTTAAGGGGAAGAGATCCTGGAGAAAGCAGTACGTTATCAGCCTCAAGCAATTTATCACCAACCAGAACCTCCCCACGGTTCTTCAGCACTGCGTGAGCGTTAAATACTTCAATGCCCAGATGTTTTAAGTGTGCTTCCACGCCCTTTCTAAGGCGCTTTACCACCAAATCCTTCCTACGGGAAAGCTTGTCCCATGAAAAGGAGAGGCTACCTTCAAGTCCGTATTTCCGGGAATTCTGTGAATTCCTTAAGAGGGTTGTGCTGGCAACCAGTGTCTTGGTCGGAATGCATCCTCTGTTGAGGCAGGTTCCGCCCATCTCCTCCTCCTCTGCAACAGCAACCCTTTTGCCGAGTTGAGCAGCTCTAATGGCAGGAACGTATCCCGCCGGTCCGCCGCCTATAATCACAAGATCGTATTTGTTCATTGCGCATCCTTGTCAATTTTCGAGTAGTGAAACGGTATGTGACGAGCGAGTCTTAAGGAAATATGATAAGGTAAATTGCCGGGAAAGGGTAGGCTTCATATGCAGATTTTAATTATCCTGTGTCTTACGATCCATTCGCTTGATGTCGATGATCTCTCCGCCCAACTCCATCTTGATACCGGTATGGCTCTTATGCGGCAGGGTCTTCTTGAACAGGCCGAAGATGAATTCCAGATTACGCTTGATCTGAGTGAGGATTATCATATGGCCGTGCTTGGCCTTGGAATGGTCAACGCGATACGGCAGTCATGGGGTCGTGCCGCTGATTATTTTGAACAGTACATCGATACCTGTCCCGAAGATTATAGAGGATTCTACGAACTGTCAAAACTCTACCTTCTGATAGATCAACCGGACAGTGCGGCACTCATGTCAGACAGCGCCTTTATCCGTGCTCCTACCAATCCCGATATCTGGCTGCAGAGCGGCAGAGCATTGCTTGAACTGGGGGATATGGATTCAGCGGAGATGTGGTTCTCAAAGGGACTGCAGAACCAGGGTTCAACAAGCCTTGAATCACTTGTTCTTCTCGCATCGGTCTACCGCAGGACATCAAGGGGAAACGAAGCAAGGGAGATCCTTCTTCCCGCTGTCGAAGCAGGTTACTCTCCAGCCTGCTGGGAACTGGCAAAGGTTTACCTTGAATGGGAAGATTACATGAGAGCGGGAGATGCCATCAGCACTTACCTGATGCTTTCGCCTGATGGTTATTATGCGGATTCAGCGCTGCTTGTGCTTGATGAGCTGGGTGAATCCGGTGAATACATTCCATAAACCAACCGAAAGGAAAAAAATGGTCACAAAAGGCTTTTTCGGATCACTGTTCGATTTCTCGTTTGAGAACTTCGTTTTTCCCAGAATAATCAAAGTACTTTATGCAATAGCCGTTGTATTTGTCTGTGTAGCCTATTTAGGCGGAGTGGTCTACGCTTTTCAGATGGATATGATGTACGGTATAGGCGCCATCGTTCTTGGACCGATAGCAATGATTCTTTACCTGACAATAATCCGCGTATGGATGGAAATCGCAATAGTGCTGTTTAGAATCTATGATAATACGAACGTAATAGCTGGCAAATAAGATATGCGGGCAGTAAGGTCAGCTGTTTTTCTTTCTTCCTGCCCCCCACCATATCACGGCAGCCAGAAACGCCAGGGCTTCACCCAGTGTTATCCATAGTCTGGCAGCGATTGAGATCAGAGATGCCTGACCTGGTTCAACGGATATCATTACAACTCCTATAAGCCAGACGAGGGAAATCTCCCGTATACCCAGACCGCCGGGCGAAAAGATGGCCAGGAAACCGATGCCTACCGCAGTGGGCAGAAGAAAGGCCCCCGGATAAAAGGGCAGGTTCATACCGAAACTTCTTGCCAGAAAGACAAAAGCCACCCCCTGTAGAAGAAAAACAAGAACGTATACAGGCAACAGTTTCAGGACGTTCGCAAAACCGGGATCCTCTATATCAATATCCTTGCCCGTGATAGAGCTTACAATTTTCAGTAGTCTTCTGAATGCTCCGGGGTGCGCCGTAAAAAGAACTACAGCTACCGATGCCACTACGATTATCACGCTAAGTGTGGTTCCCAGACCTATCCTTTGTGCGGCAAGCGGTATTACCGGAAGAGACATCAAAAGGCATCCGGCAACTATGAACAGGCTTTCCAAAACAAGAGCATGGCCGGTTTTTGCTGAGGACATACCTATTTTTCTGGAAAGGCCTATCTTCCCAACAGCTCCCCACACCTTACCGGGAATGTATTTACCTACTTGAGCAAGAAAATGAATATTGAACGCCTGACCGAAAGTAATCTGTGCCCCTGCGACTCCGCAGACAAGCATCCATGACCAGGCAGCGGCAAGGAGGTGCAACAACATTAGAAAAAACGAAATAGCGAACAGCAGAGGGTCAAAGAGGAGAAGGTACGAAAATCCGCCAGCCTCTGCAGCACCGCTTAAAAAGGAGTCTATGAGATAATACAGAGCTGCGGCGGTAAGCAGTAACCCAAGAATATTTAGAAGAATTTTCTTCAACTGTATCTCCCTGCTGGAATACGTACGATTGAACCCGCCGGAATCTGAAGATCCGGTATTATGTTCTGTTCTCAGTCCAGTATGCTGAGTTTAGCTCCTGATTTCTTTCCGGGTGACTTGCCGTTTCTGGAAAAGACAATTGACTCAAAGTATGGAAGGCTTGCAATATCAAGAAGTATTTCAAGTAATTCCCGTGAAGAATCTTCACTGGTAAGGAATTCATCAGCAAGTCGTTCCTTAAGTATTTGCTGTCTATCCTCCTCTGGTGATGTAGAATCCTTTTTCCACCGCTGTGGATCTTCAAGCATAGTCAACATGCGCCTTGCGGTGATATCCTTCTTCATGGTGTAATCCCAGTATGCTTTTGCATCCCTGGTACCGATAAGTTCCAAAAGCTGGCTGGAAAGGGTATTCTTCGATATCAGATCTCCCGAGTACAGGTCATGAAGGCTCTGGAGCCTGTCATCCAGGATTATTTTCAGTCTTTCTGCGTCGCTGTCTTCGTACATTATCTAACACTCTATCCTGTAAGCACTGTTTCCGGTGGTTCTGTCAATCTGACAAAACTCTTTACCAGATCTGTCTCATCCATCTTTCCCTCAATTGAATCATAACCTCTTAAAGCTCCCGCAAGAACCCTCGATGAATTGTCCTCTTCTTCTATAACATTTCTTACGATACAGTTGCTGTAAAGCCAGTGCAGGACTGTGCTATCGTGGTATTTCAGCACAAGTTCAAACCAGTCAAGCGATCTGTCTCTGAATCCCATGATTTTGTTCAAGAGGTTATCCAGTCCGAATCCTGACAATGCTGATATCGCAACACCAGTCCTCGGATGCCTGAAATCATCAACTGCGTCACACTTCGTCCATACAGTCAGTCTTGGTACGGATTCATCAACACCTATTCGCTGGAGAGTATTCCTTACGACATCAATTTGCATACCTCTACTGGGGCTTGACCTGTCTACAGCAACCAGCAACAGGTCTGCCTTTCTGGCTACATCCAGTGTAGTATGAAAACTGGCGACAAGTGTTTCGGGCAGCCTCTCTATGAAACCCACTGTATCCGATACCAGTACTTCGGAACTGTCAGGAAGCATCATCCGTCTGGAAGTAGTATCAAGAGTTGCGAAAGGTTTGTCCGCAGTATAAAGCCCGGTATTGCACAGTACATTGAGAAGAGTGCTTTTACCGGCATTCGTATATCCAACGATGGTAATATTGAACATCCCCTTGCGCCCTGCAGAAACAATCTGCCAGCGGGATTCGACTTCCTCTATTTTTTTCTCAAGTAATGATATTCTGGATCTCGCCCGTCTACGGTCAATCTCAAGCTGTGTTTCCCCCGGACCTCTTGTTCCAATACCGGCACCGAGTCTTGAAAAATGGTGCCACATACCTGAAAGCCTGGGCAGAGCATATCGCAGCTGAGCGAGTTCTATCTGCAGTTTGGCTTCCCTTGTTCGAGCCTGTTCCGCGAATATTGCCAGTATCAGTTCTGTACGATCTATAACTTTACAGTTCGTTACTTCCTCAAGTCTTGATACCTGGCCTGATGAGAGATTATGATCGAAGACAATAGTACTCAAATTCTCCGTCTGCGCAATTTTTCTCAGGTGATCAGCCTTGCCTTTACCTATGAACAGTTTTGAATCCGGAGCCTTTCGCTTCTGGGATTCCAGTGCTGCAACGACACCACCGGCAGACTCGATTAAAGCTATCATCTCCTGTGTGGATCCTGTTTCTTCTGATTCGTTACCAATGTAGGCTCTTGTGAGAAGAACCCGTTCCAGTTCAGCTGATTCTCTGGTTGAGTACATTATAGAAGATCATCACCTATATTTGAAATGTATTATTTATTAGCTTTGGATTTTTTCGGGGTTTTTCCAGTTTCTGAATCTTTCTTTGATTTCGATACTTTTTTCACGGTCTTTTTTTTCTTGTCTGTATCTACCTTGGCAGTTGCTTTCTTAGCCTTCTCCTCCTTTTTAGCGACTTTCCTGTTCTTCTCTCCTTCCTTAATCGCCTCTATGTTTTCCTGTACACCCCTCCGAGCAGACCGTCTGATAAGTTCCTTAGCGGAGTCACTGCGTATGTCCCTGACCAGGGCGACTTCACCGGCAAACACATTGATAGCTTCATTGAGTACGCGTTTTTCGGAAGGATTCATTTTGTTGAGAATTGATCTGGCAATAATGTCTCTGATGGCCCTGGCGACTTCCTTGGGCTCGCCCGAATGAACTCTGTCCTTTAGTTTTTCTATTCTTCTCCGCCAGTCCTTTGGCAGTTCGTCCGGTTCACGAAATAGTTCCTGTAACGCATCCTCAAGTTCTTCTCCTGAGACAATCGGTCTCAGTTCTGCATCATCAAGGCTTTCTGTAGGTACCAGCACTCTCTTATTTCCCACAACTATCTCAATTACCACGCATTCACACATCTCTCCGGAAACTTTTTGATCTGTTATTTCCGTAATTACTCCAGCACCATGTATTGGATCAACTACTTTGCCATTGATGATATATTTCATAGGTCCTCCCCGGAGAAAAACAATTTTCAGGCTAATATCTGATATTTTCGAAAAAAGTCAATGATAAATGCGGATCTTCTTACTGTCCGAGGAGTATCCAGATATCCGGAGGAACCGGTAGAATAGTTGTTGGAAGATCACCAGGAGTGTTTTCAAGAAATGCTTTCCTGATCTCCTCCTCTGCTTCGGTTAGAAGAGGAAGATCCCTGCGGTATAGGAAAAGTGTTGATTCCAGACTGGCCGGTATGCCCAGCTCATTGTTCTGCATATCGCCATTGCGAAAATCTACTACAGCTATCAGCCATTCCTCTCCACTCAGGATAATGCTTCTGTTGTTCAGAACTGACCTTACCCAGGTTGCGGCTCCGGAGCCCCCATACGAAGCATTAAGTCCGTGGTTCACTATATCAACGTACAGGGTGCCAGCTGGGTCCGAAAACGGAAGAATAATACCCGGTGGTATCTGGTCGTCGATAAGATCTCTGCCAAGAAGGAGTGTAATGTCAACAGGTACGATCTGTATCGTAGAATCCCTGGAAGCAAGTAACTCCGCGATTTGGTAAATTCTTTCCTGATTATTAAGGGGGAGACGCGGATCTTCCCTTCGGGCAAGGAGTATTGAGTTGCCGCGAAGACTTCCCGAACATGTATAGACACTGGAATATTCCGATACCTGTCCCTGTCGGAATTCACTGGCTTTCCCGGGCTGGCCTGTTCCATTGCTTATCCAGATCACAGGTTCGGCATAGTCATCTCCATGAAGAATATCAACTGCTTCCGGCAAAGATTGAGATTCAGCATCAATAGAATCGATCTCCTGAATTTGTGCATTGGAATCAGTTATACCGATACGCTGATTACGCTGTTGATCATCATCGGGATCAGTGATCAACAGTAACGCTGCAATTACCGCAACTGCTATTACTATGTAAACATATACAGATGATTTCTTTTTATTGAACTGCGCACGTTTGCATTTGGCGCTTTCCTCAAAAACCCGTGTTCCGCAGTCGGGTTCGAAACTTTCCAGTTCTGTAGAAAGAACCAACAAATTGGGAAACCGGTTATCAGCATCAGGGGAAACCATGTTCTCAAGCAGTTCAATCATTCTGCCTGAAAGATTGTTCCATGCCTCAACCTGGATCTCGCGGTTGTCACTCCCGGCAATAAGCCTGAACATCAGCAGGCCAAGAGCGTAAACATCGCTTCGCGGATCATCGACAGTTCTTCCAATGGCCTCAGGAGGAGAGAAAGGCGTATCCGGAATACCCCTTGCACCGCCCAGTATATAGTGTTCTCCTGCACTTGTTCTAAGAACATTTTCGGGTCCCAAATATCCTATTCGGTACCCTTCATCATGAATCTTTCTGAGAATACTCAATACTTTTTTACCGGTTTCCATTGCATCGGTTTCTGGAAGTCTTCCATCCCGCATAATCGTTTCAATGTATAATTCTGCGTTATCGGGGATTGAATAAAGAAGGATCCTGATACCTTTGTCTCCTCCAGGATGAATCTGGGAATCGGGTAGTAGAACCCCTTCTACCTTCGGCCAATCTGAGGATGACAATCCACCGGAAGATCCTCTACATATCTCGGCAAGCATAGCTTTTCCATCAATTGAAACCCTTGCCAGGAGATAGTTTTTCTCCTCCAGAATAACCTTACCGCCCTCGGCAACAGTTGAAAGCAGATCAGTAAGCATGTCCATCCGTAGAGTAGTTAGGAGCGTCCTTTGTTATCATTACATCATGGGCATGGCTTTCCTTCAGACCGGCGGAGGTGATTCTCACTATTCGTACTTTTTCTGATAACTCCTTAATTGTGCGACTTCCGATGTAACCCATGCCCTGCCTGAGACCTCCGATGAGCTGGTTCAGGTAATCGATAAGTGAACCCTTAAAGGGAACCATCCCTTCAATACCCTCGGGAACGAACTTTTTCTCGGTTCTATCATTCTGGAAATATCTGTCCGCGCTGCCACGCTTCATCGCTCCTATGGACCCCATTCCGCGGTATATCTTGTATTTCCTGCCCTTATAGATTGTTGTTTCTCCGGGGCTTTCGGATATTCCGGCAAGAAGGCTTCCAATCATGACGGATGAAGCACCTGCAGCAAGGGCCTTAACTATATCTCCCGAATACTTGATACCTCCGTCTGCAATAACCGGAACATCGTATTCTGAGGCAGCCGATGCGCACTCGTAAACAGCTGTAAACTGTGGGCATCCTACTCCTGCAATAATCCTTGTAGTGCAAATGGATCCTGGTCCCACGCCGACTTTTATCCCGTCGGCGCCTGCTTTAATAAGATCAACCGTAGCGTCAGCCGTAACGACATTACCGGCTACGATGGCAACTTCAGGGAATTCCTTCCTCAGCGCAAATACAGTATCAAGCACTTTAACCGAATGACCATGTGCCGTATCGATAAATAGGCAATCAACCCCTGCTTCAACAAGAAGGTGTGATCGTAAAATCGCATCGTTCCCTACACCAACAGCAGCTCCGGCTCTGAGACGGCCTGATGAATCTTTGCAAGCGTTGGGATAATTGATGGCATTGTGTATGTCTTTTACGGTTATCAAACCGATAAGATGCTGCTCGTCGTCAATAAGTGGGAGTTTTTCGAGCCTGTGTTCCCTGAGCAGTATAAGAGCCTCTTCAAGATTCGTATAGGGAGGAGCGGTTACCAGATTCTCCCATGGGGTCATCAGTTTCTTCACAGGTGTTGACGTGTCAACCTCAAACTGGTAATCCCTGTTGGTCAGCATTCCGGCAAGTTTACCATCTTTCAGAACCGGAAACCCGGAAACTCTGTGTTGCTTCGAAAGATCTAGAGCATCGGCAATAACAGCATCAATTTCAAGAGTAACCGGATCTACTATCACACCGCTTTCGGCTCTTTTTACACGCCTTACATGTACTGCCTGGCTGGTCGGGGAGAGGTTTTTATGAATTACTCCCATTCCTCCCTCCTGTGCCAGTGCTATTGCCATATCAGCTTCGGTCACTGTATCCATAGCAGCACTAAGTACAGGAATGTTGAGAAATATCTTTCTGGCGAGTCTGGTTTCAAGATCAGCTTCGGATGGCAGTATTTCTGATCTACCCGGAAGAAGCAGGATATCATCGTATGTGAGAGCTATTCTACTTGACAGTTCCATATTCAGATCTCCATTCAGAAATTGTCGGCTTCAGTCAGACCAATAGATGAACCTGCCGCATGAAGGGCATGTTTCTACCTGATCGTTCTTATCTGGAGATGCAAAAAACGCGGTTGGCAGTTGAGTTAAACAGCCACTGCATCGATGGTTGATAACGGGGACCACAGCATTCCCATAATGCCCGGCAAGTTGGTCATACAAATCCCTGTTTTTACGAGCGATTGTCGAGGCCAGTTCATCCCTCATCTTCTGTAATTCGTCCGCAGCAGAAGCAGGAGATAACCCGAGCTTCTTTTCCTGCCTTCTGATGTCCTTATTTGCGAGGTCGGATATCATTACATCGAGATCGTGAAGACTTATAAGTTTTTCAAGCTCTCTATTCATCCTTGGGGTTTCCCTTATAACTGAATTTCAGAATTGAAACTGCTTCAGATGGTGATTCAGCTGAAAGGATTTTTTCTGCTCCCCCCGAACGGAGAGTTTTTGCAAGGTGTCCAATCAGCTCCATGTGTTCGCTTGGTCCGGATGGTTTAACGGGTGAGATAAAAAGTATTATCACTTTTACTATTTCCTTCGGCCATGGAATACCTGTGCTGGATTTCCCGATGACAATCATAAAATCATCTACCAGTATACTCCGACAGTGCGGCATGGCAATGTTTTCATGTACGACCGTTGGTTCTGCCAGTTCCCGGGTTTCAAGGGCAGTTTGAAGCAGATTCTTAGTAGTTCTCTGAAAAGGAAATTCTTTCAGCAACTCCTCTATAGCATCTTCCCGGTTCTTCGAAGACATATTCCATTTACAAAAGCACTGTCTTTCCAAGTAGACCTCCCTCAAGACTTGGTCTTTAATATAGAAATTGTTTATCGTCCTGCAAGTGCTGTATTGTATACACGTGAGGTGAAAAGTGTCAAATAAAGACAATTCGTTCAATTTTCAAATTCCTGATAAGTCCTGTGCTCTGATACTCAGCAACAATGCCATCAGCTGGATATCTCAGGGGTTATCGCATCTTCTTGACCGTATACCGGTAGATCGGGATGCCATAATTAACGCACTATCAAATATGGAGGACGGAACTCTTCCCATCCTGCTGGAGAACCAGATCTGGCTTTCCTCATCTGTAAGTATCGATAACGAAAGGGTCATACTGCTCAAGAGTTCTTCAAAACTGGAACTTGAGGAATGGCTCGAAGTCATACAGGGAGGAAAACCAAGCATTCTGACCAACGGCTCCGGAATAATCTATGCCATGACTGAATCTGCCAGCAAGATATTCACCGGATACGAATTTTCATCCCTTGGTGATTTTCTGGATCAGGTTTCAATGACTGCTTTTCTATCGGCCAGTTCAAAATGTCTTTCAGGATATCAGGTCAGGGATTTTTCCGTTCTGACAAGGAAGGGACAGAATAACAGAAAGTCTCAGGTAATCTCCCTCAGGAATTCCGATGTTATGAAGGAATTGCTCGTAGTATCATTCTCATCACCATCAATGGCCATGAGCGTATTCGAACAGGATGACTCAAAATTCATGCGTACTCTGTTTTCAGTTGTTCCAATACCTGCGATCAAACTTGATGAAAATGGTATCATTATCGCAATGAACAGTCACGCTGCCCATTTCGTTTCCAGTGTTGGTGGAAAGGATCCGATTGAGATGGGTTTCCTTGATTGGATTGCAAATGAGGACAGGGACAGAATAACGTCACTCTACAATAACAAGACTGATATCCCGGTGGCCCCCTTTCAGTTCAGGGCAGATATATCGCTCACAGAGAATATCACTCAGCATTTCGAAATGACAAGCCTTTTCATGCCAGATAAAGAAAGCTTATTGATTTTTCTAGTGCCAACCGAGAAAATCGAGGGTTCTGATGGTAATGTTCTCACAAACCAAACAATTAATGAACTGATGGATATTCTTCGTGACCCGAATCAGGATGACGGATCAGCACGAGGTATTATGGAATTCCTGAGAGTGGGTACCGGTGCAAGGGGAGCTGTATATGTTTCAAAATCCAGAAGAATAACGGTAGGTGAAATGGCTCTGCCTGCCCAGGAGAAACAGCCCAAGGCAAAAACAGCGGTTTCATGGACTGAAGACAAGCTGGGACATAATGTTACAATACCCGTAAAGCAGAAACATGACAAGGCTTATCTGAAGATTACGGGAATGCCTTCCCGTGGCTCCGACCCTCTCGGAAAACTCGTACTCGGTCTTGCTCCAATGATGGCTGAATACATACAGTCAAACCAACACATTCAGGGGGTAGTAAAGCTTCTTAACGCAATCCAGGTTTTAATGATCCTGCTGCAGGGACGTGAGCGGGATGTACGGACTGTGCTCGGTGAGATTGGATCAATTGTAGGCGCGGATTATCTGGCTATCCATACAATCAGTGCCAGGGAACCGGTCCTTAATCAGCTGGAATCCTTCGGCATCACGAATGAACACAGTGTTCTGCGAATAGAGATTCCATCCATTGCCTCGTGGGCATATACACACACAGAGATTTGTTACGTTCCCGATACAGCAGTCGATCAGAGATTTTCTTCCGTTTTTCCGTCTTCAAGAAGCGAATTGGCCATTCCACTTGTATGTGATGGTAAAACCACAGGAACACTGACCATAGGCTGTACACGAAGAGATGCCTTTGGATATCCTCTGGGAGGATTTCTTCAGACGATAGGTACAGCGATTTCGCTGTGGTTGTTTAAGGACAGCAAAGGGATAAGGGATGAAGCGGATATACAGAGTAAGGAAAAAACAGGCGAGAAAATTCACGGACTGGATGATCTTCTGATGAGTCTTTCCTACCGTATGAGAGCGCCCGTCACAACTCTCAGAGGTCATACAGACCTCCTTGTCTCAGAAAAACTTGGCAAACTGACTCCTGATCAGAGGAAATCACTCAACTCGATGAATATCGCTCTGATAAACCTGGTTGAATATGCAGAAAGAATGCTGAATTTTATGAAGATCGAGTTGAGCGACGAAAACCTTGATACATCCTGGGCCAGACCTTCTGATGTGGTTTCTTCACTGCTTCCCGTTCTTTCAGAGAAAGGCAGAAGTCAGAATGTTGAAGTAAGCGCTGAACTACCTTCTGAACCTTTTACCGCATCCTTTGACAGATCAAGGCTGGAACAGATTATCGGAAATCTGGTTAACAACGCCATACAGTTCAATAAACCCGGGGGATCCGTCAGAATAGAAGTCAGATTGGATGGTGCTAATCACTGGGTACTTGAGGTTTTCAATACTGGAGAAGGGATTTCCTCTGTAGATCTTCCAAACCTGTTTGACAGGTTCTACACCGGCAGCAATTTCGGTAGAAAAACAACAGGACTTGGAATAGGTTTGACCATAGTGAAGAGTTTCGCTCAGCAGATGGGCGGCACTGTCAGTGTTCGCAGTAAAACGGGATTTGGTACCTGGTTCACAGTCCGGCTTCCTGTATCCTGATGAAAGGAAAAATTCTTTCTCTATCAAGCATGCATTACACTCTTCCTCAAGAACTTATCGCTCAAAAACCTCTTGATGACAGGACAAGCAGCAGGCTTCTGGCCGCTGATATCAGCAAAGGCAGTTTCGAAGACACGTTTTTCAGCAGACTCTCTGATTTCCTTGTTCCCGGTGACCTTTTGATACTGAACAATACAAAAGTTTTCAAAGCGAGGCTTTCGGGCAGGAAGGCAGAAACGGGCGGCAAAGCGGAAATTTTTCTACTTAAGAAACTGGATACGAACTCCTGGAAAGCAATTGTCCGTCCCGGTAAAGCTGCAAAACCTGGAATGCAGCTTGAGTTCGCAAACGGCCTGCAATGTGTTGTGGATAAGCGTCTGGATCATGGCAGAGCAATTGTGAGTTTCAACCACGGAGAGAATACCGAGCAAAAGCTCCGGGAAACAGTACAGGTACCCCTGCCTCCATACATTAAACGGAATCCTGAGGAGCTTGATGATATCAGATATCAAACCGTCTTCGCGTCAGAAACCGGTGCGGTAGCAGCTCCCACAGCAGGACTCCATTTCACTTCCGATCTTCTTGCCGACCTTCAGAACGCTGGAATAGACAATGCCCATGTAACTCTGCATGTTGGCCCGGGTACCTTTCAGCCACTTCGCCGGGAAATTCTGGAAGAGAACAGACTTGAGCCGGAAGAGTACTTCATCTCCGCGGAAACTCTGTCGGCAATAAGAAATACAAGACAGGCGGGGGGAAGAATAGTGGCTGTTGGAACTACTACCACCAGGGTTCTTGAATCTATTGATATAGAATCCAGAGACTCATTATCAGGAGAGACAGAAATCTTTATATTCCCTCCATACAGATTCAGGAACGTGAATGCTCTGATAACTAATTTTCATCTTCCGGGGAGTTCTCTCTTATGCCTTGTTGCAGCGTTCATGGGATATGAATTCATGATGAGGGCCTATCGTCATGCCATAGATGAATCCTACAGATTCTACAGTTACGGAGACGCCATGCTGATTGAACAGGAGTCCAGAAAATGACTGTTACCGCCAGAAAACACGCTCTGCTTAACAGAATATCGCCTAAAGTAAGGCTTCTGGCTGGACTGTACTTTCTTGAAATTGCTGTAATCCTTTCCTGGACTCTCCTCATGGATAGTGTTTTAAACCTTATTTCAGGACACTGGTTCATACTTTTGCCGATCAGCTACTTGTTTTCGGTAACCATACTGGCGTGGCTGGAAAAATCACGAACCGGAACCAGAGGGCAATGTCCTCTTGAGGCGTTAGGCCTTGCCGAAATAGGCCTTGATGGACTCAACCCCTCCGAATGGCAGACATTAATACGTCTTCTGCTGACCCCCCCCCTTGTACTCCTTTTTGGTCTGGGACTGATACCTGTCCCTCGAACCGGGAAAACAATCTTGCAGATAGTCTCAGGAACGAAGATCGTTCCCCTTGATACTAACATGGACCCCAGACCTGAGAAAGAAATATTCCGGAGCAGAAGAAAAGCCCTGATGAAAGTGATCTCTTACACTGTGGTCTCCCTTATGGTTACAGTTGTGATTATTTTTATGCCTCCGAAACTCTCAAAAACCGGATCCGGAGAAAGGATTACATCCATACACAACCTTCCTGAAAGAGAAAGAGAGCTTCTTGCATCTTATCTTGAGATGATGTCGATGTATCCGGACAGTCTTGAATTTCATGTCAGACTGGCGAGTCTGTATTACAGGAACAACATGGAGGAAGACCTGCAGATCGAACTGGAGCAGATAAGGATGCTTGACCCGAATCATTCCATTCTATTGCTTGAGGAAGATCTCTCAATCACAATGGAAGATCTCATTGTCGAACCGGATTCTACTCGCGATGATTCCGTAAGGACTCTGATTACTGAAGATTCTGTACCCCCTGCCGTGGAAGATACTATCGCGCTGGATACAGTGATCACCCAGCCGGATTCGATATCTCTTGATCTGAGGCTTGTAGCCTCCGATTCGATTTCTGAACAGGTCGATTCCACTTTCGTTGCTGATACTACAGAAACCGTTGATTCGCAGGATACTGTCGATTCACTGGAAACCGTCGATTCGATGGAAATTGATAGTATTCCAGAGTTGGATTCTCTGTATCTGCCGACAGCGGAGGACAGTGTTCCAGAAATAGAAACCCCGATTCCTCC
This sequence comes from Candidatus Aegiribacteria sp., assembly GCA_021108005.1. NCBI lineage: Bacteria > Pseudomonadati > Candidatus Aegiribacteria > Candidatus Aegiribacteria sp. The sequence continues at coordinate 4,214 of JAIORS010000019.1, read as the reverse complement.
CCCTCCAGATGAAACAGTTACGGAGGAGATTCCAGACATCAGCGTTACCGAAGACAGCACCGCTGTAGTAACTGTAGACAGCACAGAATCCTCTGAAGGTATTGAAAGCGATGATTCTCCTGACGGTATTGAAGAAATTCCTCCCTCCACTTCACAACCTGAACCTGAAGGGCTTTAACCTGAAGCACATTCCTTCGTTCGATCTCCTGGGAAAATCTGGCAAAGCCCGAAGAGGCGTGCTGAATCTCTCCCATGGAAAGGTCGAAACCCCTGCTTTTATGCCTGTGGGCACTCAGGCAAGCGTAAAAACCGTCAGGAACTCCGACCTTCTCAAGGATAACTGGCAGATAATTCTGGGAAATACTTACCACCTGTATCTCAGACCGGGGGTGGAGGTAATCGCGAATGCCGGGGGTCTTCACAAGTTTATGTCGTGGAACCGGAACATCCTAACAGATAGCGGAGGATTCCAGCTCTTCAGCCTTTCAAAGCTGAGAAAGCGTTCAGAAGAGGGATACCATTTCCAGTCACATATCGATGGTTCCAGCCATCTTCTCACGCCTGAGAAAGTAATTGAACTGCAGACAGTATTTGGAAGCGATATAATGATGGTCCTTGATGAATGCCTGGAGCAGCCCAGCGATCGCGTACAAACGGAGGAATCCCTCAGTCTTACACTGAGATGGGCCGAAAAAGCCAGAAAAGTGCATACTGGAGGCCAGCAGGCGCTTTTCGGCATAGTGCAGGGCGGAGGTTTCCAGGATTTAAGAAGAAAATCCGCGGAAGCTCTTTCTCAGATGGAATTCGACGGGTACGCAATAGGAGGTGTAGCTGTAGGGGAATCAAGAAACATGATGATGAAAGCGGTCAAATCCTGTATTGACTACCTCCCTGAAGACAGACCAAGGTACCTTATGGGAGTGGGTAAACCGGAAGACCTTGTTGATTTTGTAGCCCTTGGAGTGGATATGTTCGATTGTGTGGTTCCCACAAGAAACGCCAGGGGGGGCGCATTTTTCGTTCCGGGAGGACATATCAACATACGTAACGCCCGTTTCAGAAACGATCCGGCACCGATTCAGCCGGGATGCCAGTGCTATACCTGCACCACCTATTCAAGATCTTACCTGAGACATCTTTTCGCAGCGAAGGAATGGCTTGCGCCTATCCTCGCGACGCTTCACAATCTCCATTACTTCTCAGTACTCATGGGAAGGATAAGGATGGCTGTTGAAGAGCACCATTACACTTCCTGGAGAAAAGAATGGCACAGGAAACAAAGGAATTTCGATAAGGGTGTATACTGATGAACGGGGAGGTTACAGTTGCGATAAACGCCCTTGGCAACAGGGTGGGCGGAATCTCCTCCTGTGAGAACAGGAAAACAGTATTTGTCCGAGGCGCCCTCCCCGGAGAAACGGCAAGATGCAGAATAAGCAGAGAAAAAAAGGGCTGGTTTGAAGCGGATCCTCTGGAAATTCTTGAAATATCCCCCTACAGAAGGGAACCGTTCTGCAGCTATTTTGGTGATTGCGGCGGTTGTTCCCTTCAGAATCTGGAGTATTCCAGGCAACTTTTCTGGAAACGGGAATGGATAGAAAAAGCACTTTCGAAGACTGACATCCCATATTCTCCTGAACTTATGAACGATGTCATTCCTTCACCTCTCATAACCAGTTACCGTAACCGGGTCTCCTTTGACATCGTCAACGGCAGGCCCGGCCTTCACCGCTTCAGGGGAAACCCCATGGAAGTTGATGGCTGCCCGCTGCTCAACGGAACGGGGCAGGAAGCACTCGAAAAAGTTTCTGAAAAGCAGCTGGATAGTTACCGAAGAGTATCGGTAAGGGCATCTGACAGAACCGGCGAAGTTATGATAGAATTATCAGGCTCCCCGGCCGCGAAGCTTTCTTTTGCGGATGATTCTTACATTACGGCATGGAAAGACAAGGGAAACTGGATCGTTGACCCATCGGGATCGGTAATCCATGAAACTCTGGGAAGCTTTACCTATCCGATTAAACCGGGGGCTTTTTTTCAGGTGAATACCGGTTGCGCTGATATTATCATTTCAATTGTGATCGGATTATGCGGAAATGGCGGGAAAATTCTGGACCTTTACGGAGGATGCGGAACATTCGCGCTACCTCTTGCCTTCGGGGGCGCGGAAGTGATCTCCGTTGAACTGAATGGTGACTCCTCCGCGTCCGGAAACGATGCAGCCGAGTATTTCGGAGTAAAAGGTGTTCGTTTTGTCACCAGCAGGACAAGACACTACCTGCTCGATACGGTGAGATCGAAACACATCTGGGATACGGTCATAGTTGATCCGCCGCGAGGGGGGCTGGGCATAAGGGTCTCACGGCTTTTGCGAAGGGTCATTTCGAAAAAAATAATCTACGTAAGCTGCAACCCCTTTTCCCTTGCAAGAGATCTCAGGATATTATGTGATGGTGGATGGGCTGTTGCCGGGCTGCAACCTGTTGATATGTTTCCGCAAACGGATCATGTTGAGACAGTCGTAGAATTGAAGAGGAAGGATAATCAATGACAGCAGCAGTAATAGCGGCAACGTTATTAATGGGAACGATGCTTCATCAGACAGGGCTACCGCTTCAGGATCCTCTCAACTGGTGGCTATATATGCTTGAAACGGAATCGGAAGCCATGCTCCCTGGCACCTTCCCGCTGATTAATTCACCTTTCCTTCATGATTGCATCACAACCACGGAATCGCTGGATGATATCAAAAGAATCCTTTTCAGCAGAAGTTCTTCACCGGAAGAACTGAAGAACGATACCCGGAGATTATACCTTACCGGAACAGCGGCCGGGGAAATACTTGATTACTCGGACAGCCTCGAGACCAGGGCAGGACTCACTGCCCGTCTTTTCGTCGATATACTTCCAGGTCTGTATCTTGACGAAAGACTCTCCATATGGACGGGCTCCGACGAAAACCCGCCCGATTACTCCTCCCCTTTTCACAGGGGCACGGAGAAGGGAAGACACCTTTACGTGGACTGGGGTTACCTCCAGTGGAACAATCAAACCATCGCACTCAGTTTCGGACGAATTCCCCAGAGATGGGGCCCCGGTCGGTTTACGCAATTGCTGATCTCGAACAACAGCCCTTCTCTGGATATGCTTAAAGTTCAGTTCAACCTGTGCAATACGCTGACATTCACAGGATTTACATCAACTATCGACAGCGATTCCGGGACATACCTTGCCGCGCACCGACTGGATTACTCACCAAGAGACAATTTACGGATAGGTCTTAGTGAATCCATTATTTTTAAATCCGGAGGGCTCGATTTCGCGTATATGAATCCAGTCATTCCATGGTATCCTGTTCAATGGAATGAAAGGCTGGATGACAACGCGTTTTTCAGCTTCGACGCATCATGGAAACCCTTCAGGGGAATGGAAGCCTACGGAGAACTGCTGATCGATGATATTCAGTACGAAAACACGGGCAACAGACCGAATAAGCTGGGCTGGACAACGGGACTGTCCGCTTATCTCAGCTCCTTTGATCTGGGAACCGTAATCGAGTACACAAGAATAGACAGGTTCGTATACAGTCAGAGAAGGCCCTGCAATTATTACCTTCACCATGGAGAAATAATTGGTTCGGAACTGGGGCCCGATGCCGATAGGGTAACGCTGTCTCTGGGAACCTCAGCCAGCTGGCCCCTTCTTGTCGAAGCCACCTTCGACCACACAAGACATGGGGAGGGAACCGTTCAGGAAGGCTGGCCTGATTCGGCCGCCACCGGGGGAAAATTTCCTTCTGGAACAGTTGAATACCTTACCGGCGCAAATCTGCACCTTGGATGGTACCCGGTGGATTTCCTTGAAATACACGGAAATGTCGGCAATAGGTGGACGCGGAATCAAAACCATATATCGGGTGAATCTTCCTCGGAATTCTCATCATCGCTGGAAGCCATATACAGCTGGTAAACGCAGGGGGACGTACCACACTTCTTCAACTTGTGGGTTATTTACAAGATCGTTAGTAATTAATAAAATGACTAATTTAGAGAATTTTGTATGCTATATAGGAAGAATTTCTGAAAGCTGTACACGTTGGTACAGCATAGTTATATCATATAGTGATAATAATATGATAATAATGCCCGGATGCAAGACCTGACCCTAGTAGATGCCGGGGGTGCTGCCCTCGATAACTCTGGCATCACAGATCT
>JAIORS010000018.1 GCA_021108005.1 Candidatus Aegiribacteria sp. | reverse complement strand
ACTTACATTCGGCTTCGGCATTTATCATGCGAAGTTTCATACGGAGTGATATTAGAAGGTCTTAACCTATTTAACTATAATCCGTTACATAAATTAGTATGTTCTAGAAAGAGAACAACAGCTTCAATTAAGCGGTCAATTATCTATTTCTACTTCTCTGGCCAGGTCTGCCTGGAGTCTTTGAAAACTGCTGGAGTACTTCCATTATCGTTATATTTCGTCAGACAGGTTGAAAAAATACGTTACGTCTCCGGAGGTTAGTTTGTTCGAATATCAGAAAACCGGACGGTTTTTCGGTATGATTGCCGAAGACCTCAAATCTATTGGTGAAGAGGAGCTTCGCAGACTCGGAGCTTCTGAACTCAAACCTGTGTTCCGTGGTGTCTTTTTCCGATGCGACATTGAAACTCTTTATAGAATTAGCTATCAGGCAAGGTTCTTTTCAAGGATCATGGCTCCAATAATCACTTTTGATTGCCACAGTGACAGATACCTGTACAGTACGGCCCAATCTATAGATTGGTCACAATTTCTTACCCCTGATAACACCTTTGCAATTTTTGCGTCTGTACACGATTCGAAAATAAGTCATTCGCAGTACGCTGCTCTAAAACTAAAGGATGCCATCGCCGACTGGTTCATGGAAAGGCATGGCAGAAGACCGAATGTTGAAACCAAAACCCCCGACCTGTGGATTGGTCTCCGGATATTCGGTAACCGTGCCTACATAAGACTTGATACTGGAGGAGGTTCAATGCATCGAAGGGGTTACCGGAAGTATTCGGTAGAAGCCCCCATGCAGGAAACACTCGCTGCGGCATTAGTTGAACTCTCAGGATGGGACGGGTCCACACCTCTTTACGACCCCTTCTGCGGGTCAGGTACAGTTCTTTGCGAAGCCCTGATGAAATACTGCCGAATACCCTCGGGCTATCTCCGAAGAAGATTCGGATTTCAGAATCTTCCCGAATTTGACAGGAATATCTGGAAAATAGTTAAAAAGGCGATTAATTCACAAATCAGAGAGCTTCCTGAGGGATTGATCAGTGGTTCTGATATTTCCAGTGAAGCCGTAAGCGCAGCATCGGTCAACTGCAGCCTGCTGCCTTCCGGAAACAGGATAAACCTTGAAACAACATCGTATCAGAATATTGCTGAACTGAAAAATATGACATTAATTACAAATCCTCCCTACGGGCTGCGACTCCAAAAAAACGAGAACATGGGATTGTTTGTTAAGGAAGTTGGCGATTTTCTGAAGCAGCGCTGCAGCGGTACAAAAGCCTGGGTCTACTTCGGAAAGAGAAAACTTATAAAAAATGTGGGACTGAAAACATCAATCAAGATTCCTCTTCACAACGGGAAACTGGACGGCAGGCTGGTGTTGTATGAAATGTATTGACAGTTGCATTAATATGTTAAATAAACGGTCAAAACCGCAAAAAATCTTAATGAAGAAATCAAATGATAATAGCATGTCTTAGATATTTATAATCAAAATATCTAATGCAATCGGTCTGCCTGGTTGAAGAAGTGTGGTACGTCCCCGATCAATCTTGCCGCCAGCAGGGTGAAGTCATCATCGTACTCATTTGATCCGTGATGCTCTTCAACGTCTTTTTCTATCAGATGCAGAAGGTCAGAAAGAGGGAGTTCTCTGTTAGATGAAACGAGTCTGGCGAGTCTCTTTTCTCCATACTCCTTCCCGGATGAACTCATTGATTCAGAAACGCCATCGGTGTACATAAGAAGTATATCGCCATGGTTGAACCGTATTTTTCCCTCATCGTATTCAGCATCATCCTTTACTCCAAGAAGGAGTCCCCCTCTGGCCAGCATTTTCACGTGCCCATCCTTACCGATAAGAAATGGTGGGTTATGGCCGGCGTTTACATAGTTCATGCAGACTTCTTCTGTATCGATCAGCGCCATGAAAAAAGTTATGAAAAGTTCAGAAGGAGTGTTTTCGCATACGATTCTGTTTATCTGCGAAGATGATTCCACAAGTGACGCTCCCATTGCTTGTGTGGTTCTGAGCGAAGCCTGAAGATTTGCCATCAGCATTGCCGGTCCAACACCTTTTCCAGCCACATCTCCAATTGAAAGTAATGTTCTATTATCATCAAGAGGAATTACATCGTAGTAGTCCCCCGCAACTTCAAGACAGAATCTGATGAGTGCTTCAACCTCAAGGCCGGGTCTGCCGGGAATATCACCGGGCAACAGTCCCTTCTGAATATCCCTTGCTACTTTCATCTGTGCGTCAAGCTTTTGTTTAATAAGCTTTTCATTCAGAAGTTCGAAGTTCTCCGCAACAAGCGCTGTCTGGGCGGAGAAATTCGCCAGCAGTTCAAGTTCTTCTGCCGTAAAGTCTTCACCGTTGGTTTTACTGCTTATCACGAGAAAACCTACAAGACCTGAACTGGTTGAAAGGGGAAGAAGTATCGCACTCTTCCTTAAAAGGAACCATTCTTCCTGCTCCTTTGACAGCCTGATCTTACCACTTGCTATGAGTTCGTCAAACAAAATGGGGTTATCCTTGCTTTCCAGGCTCCTCACAATTTCGTCCCTTATGTCAAATGGTGCCGGCTCCTCAAGCTCCACCGCAAAGCAATCCTTATCAACCATTCTCAGTACCGGGTAAATCTTTTCCGCTGACAATCCATCGGCCAGTTTTTTCTCGAGTTCTTTCCAGAAAGTTTTACTTTCAGTCCTGACAATATTGGATGCGAGGAAATTCTTCAGAAGCTCCCTTAACCTGACCCTTTCGGGGTAGAAGTGCTTTTCCAGCTTCTGTTGGGCTATTTTCTGTGTCGGCATGAAAAGAAAAGCCAGAAGCAGACCGAGAATCAGTGTCGGGGTACGGGTATCAATTCCCAGATGTTTAAGTATCAGCTCGCCAAAGACATAAAGCAAACCAATAAAAAGGAATAGCAGAATTACATTCACTACAATGAACCTTGTCCCCCGCTTGAGCTTAGCTTCCACTGACAGAAGCTTGTAACGTCCGAAGGCATACATGAATGTAACAGGTATCAGAAGCATCAGAAGGAACATGATATTGATGATCAGCATCCTTGTAATGAACGACCAGTTCTTGTACAACTCGGGCGCGATCTGCATGAACCAGCTGAAAGTAATAATGAAGATTATCCCCGGAGCGGATCCCAGCAAAATGAGTCTTGTCTGTCTTTTTTCAATGAAATTGTCCGCCCTGCAGTGATTTCTGAGCAGAAGCAGATAGCCAAGGCTCAGGAAAAGGGTCCACGTGATCGTAACAGCCAGATTCAAGTGTCTATGCCAGGCGATCAGCGCAACACCGAAGATTATCCCTGGAGCAAACAAAAGGATATTAATGAACAGCTTGTGCTTATCGAACCATTTCTGTCTAACAGGAAAAAGCATCTGCAATTTGAGCCAGAATGCTGCGGCAAACATCGCTATTGAGTTGAGGATAAGTAAGACAATGGAAGGGATCTGGAATGCAGCATATGCATCTGAAATGGCCGGACTATTTACGTTCATTGCCACTGCCAGTGTGTAGCAGAACAACGTTAGAGATCTGACCGAAGATGAGTACGGCTTTTTAAAAAGGCCCCAGAGACCTACGAGTATCAGTCCGACAACGATGAGTGTTCTAAGTATAACTAGTATCCATATTTGAAGCTTCATGACAAGTGGAATAGATCTTGTGATCACGGTTGTTACATACGTTTTGGACTCATGTATAAATTTAATGTCGATCTCTTTACCGGCAGGGGTATCAACATTGAAAACGCTGAAATAGTTACTCTGGGTGGATGGAAGCCCATCGACTTCTACAAGTATATCACCCGCAACCGGTATTGGAGGCGCTTTGAAATCGCCCGAATCAACTTCAGCGAACTCGGCGTAAGGTGAGCATTCCTTAAGCCAGAGGAAACTCCACATATCGCCCATGCCGGAGAGGTTAATGACCTTCGAGAATTCCCTGATCATGCAAATAGAAGAGAATCCTATGATGACAACAGAAACAGCTATCATAAGAACCGATATGACTCTCTTCATTTCAACTCCCGGATTGATCTTAAGTAGTATATGCACAATTCTCGTACAAAGTAAATAGGTATTTCCTATCTGTTCATTCTATATATTCTTACGATGACGCTATTTTCTGTTTTTCTTCTTTTGTTCTTTCTTTTCGGTGTTGTATCCTCCCGCCCGAAAGAATAGGAGCAACTGCCAATGACTCCTTCAAGTAAAACCCGCAATTCGTGCAGATAGTCGTATTCCTCATTGAATTTGTAGATCAGTGTTCTTCCTTCTCTAACGCTATTCAGTATGTTTCCGCTTTCCAGTCTTTTCAGCTGCTTCTGAACCGAATCAAGAGGCGCTTTGAAGAACCTTGATATCTCCCTTGCGTAGCCATCTCCGCGGGCGTGAATGTAAAGTAGAACCTGCTCTCGAACGAGAGAACCAAGAATCGGTTCAAGCATAATGACCTCCATCGTATGTCACATGACATATATATAATAACATACATTGACGAAAGTCCAGGAAAATTAAAGAAATAAGTTTCAAGAAGTGAAAACCAGCTTCATGGCATGTTTCAGACAGGGGAACTATTCCCCTTTATTCAAGGCCTCCAAATAGAAACACAGGCTGTTTACCAGGAAATCGAAGAATGTTTTACCCTTCTCCTCGGATACGTACTTGAGATTCGACCCTGCTCCGCCATCAGGATAGAGCTCTTTCCATTTCTCTCGCGAAATAATTGCACCATCTGGAGGTTCAGGGGGGAATGACATTTTCTCGAATTCGGGCATTCTCATCCCCATAAGATGCCACACCATAGAAACTTCGGTAACGGTCACATGATAACCGGGATCCTGGCAGAACAGTTCCCTCTGTTTTTTAACAACCCCCGGCAGCTTCCAGTATGGAAGGTATCGTAAATCCGCATCAGGACAATCTTCAGATGCTTCTCTCAATCCATCGGTAACAGGGCTTCTGTTCCCGCCATGTCCGCTTAGAAAAACTATCTTTCTGAAGCCATGAGTATAAAGAGATACGGCAATGTCCCTTGCCATAGCGGAAAGAGTACTTCGTTGAAGGGTTACCGTTCCTGGAAAACCCATATGGTTTTCGGACATTCCGAACGTTATCGCAGGAGTAACAGCCGTTCCCGTTATCATTCCAGCAGCCGCGCAGAGTCTCACGGGAATAATCGTATCGCATGCCAGAGGAGCTGCGTCACCATGCTGCTCAAGCGATCCCACCGGAATAAGCACGGTATTCTTGTTCTCAAGGTATTCTATTACTTCCCTGGTCAGAACTCCCGCAAGGATCATTTTTCCTCCTATTGTCCAATTTTGTACCCTGCTGCATACTCGCCTGAAAGGTCAGGTACATTATGAGAAAGAATACAATAATCGCAAGAGGGATCTCCTGGGAACGGATACCTGTGAAAACCAGGCTGATCCTCAAAGGAGATAATCTCCTCGAAGTAATCGTAGATGGGCTTAAGCAGGCTGATGTAGTACCCCTGCAGGATGACATTCTATTTGTTAGCGAAAAAGCCGTAGGGGCGAGCCAGGGCAGGTATTATCTGCTGGATGACGGTTCTCTGAAACCTCGTCGCCTTGCCACTCTTCTAAGCAGGTTCGTCACAAAAACACCAGGGGGCATCGGTCTGGGAATTCCAGAAACAATGGAATGCGCGCTGCGGGAATGCGGAATACCAAGAATTCTATTTGCGGCTTTCGTGAGCGCATTGAGCAAACTGTTCGGTAGAAAGGGTGATTTCTATCGTATAGCCGGGACAAAAGCCAGATCAATTGACGGACCTACAAGCGGAACAATACCGCCATTCAACAGAGCGGTAAGCCTTGCCCCTGAAAATCCCGATGGAGTCTCCAGAACAATTTCAGAACACTTCAGCTGCAAAGCAGCGGTTGTTGATGTAAACGACCTCGGTGGCAACATTCTAGGAGTTTATCCTCCAGAAGTTGAAAAAGATCTTCTTATTGAAATTCTCAGTGACAATCCTCTGGGCCAGGGGACAGCAAGCACCCCCGTAGGAATAGTACGAAAAGCCTGAAGCAGTAATCAATCAGATCTGTTGCATTCAAAGGCGGAAAGGTCAGCCGGTATCATAGTAACGCAGGAATTCTATCCTGATCTTGAAACTATTCTCAACCGAGGCTCAGGACCCGAAGCCTTCACTATGGCAATACTGGGTGAACTTGATCCCATAATGGAATTCCTCTGCAGTCATCTGCCTATAAGTCATGAGGAAAGTGTTAAATGGATACTGATGGAGCTTACTGCCAACGCCATCACCGCTCCTATCAGCTATCTGCTGGGAACCAAAACCGGTCTAACAAGAGATGAGATGCTTTCGGCAATTGGAACGAGCGCCGTATGGCCCGATTCCGGTAAGGAGAATTCTTCAAGTGCTTCGGAAGAATTCATCATCCGTATGGAAAAAGTGCTGGGCGTCAGCATTTCTCAGTGGCTTTCCATGAACCTGACGGCCCGGATCGGCCAACTGGTCAAAACATCCGGAAGCAGCTGGGTGAGTATCACCGTGTATATCAGTACTGCATATGAACGTTTTGAAATCGTTGTTCAATCGGAATACCCTCCATTAAGAGGTGATATCGAAGGAATCCGCTGCTGCTTTAATTCCTCCGACGAGACTTCCATCCGGATTCGGAAAGAGAGAAAACCTTTTGAAGATAAAGATGGCATCTATCATATGCCATCATTTACAGGAGGGGGCGGAATGGGACTTCTTGCGTGTATCCGGCTTGCTGAGGAGAAGGAACTCTATCTGGATTATATTGTACATGATGATCCGGAAACGGGTATACATTTCCGCCTTGGCAACCACCCGGTCAAATAGAAATCAGTCTGCTTCCGGTTATTTCTTCCTGCCGGTCATACTGTCAATTA
>JAIORS010000017.1 GCA_021108005.1 Candidatus Aegiribacteria sp. | reverse complement strand
GACAGCTGGACAAGGTTTTACGTTGATGATCAGTATGGCAGCCCGAATTTTGTATGTTGTGCGGATATTGATAACAATGATACGCTTGAAGTAGTTGCTCCATCAACTGTAACCCCTCATCAGATCGCCTGGTGGGAGAGTTCCACGACACCACCCGATTCCATGTGGGAGAAGCATGTGGTTTCAAGCAGCAGCAAGGACGGGTGGGAGCTGTTCCCTGTTGACCTGGACCAGGACGGGGATATGGATATTCTCAGCGCATGCAGGCATTCATCTGCTGGTCTTCAGTTCTGGGAGAATATCGACGGTGTGGGTACTGACTGGGAGCTTACCCGGATTAATTACATCCTGGACGACGCAAGATCGGTACATGCAGCTGATATGGATGGTGATGGTGACCTGGATGTAGTGGCATGTGGCACATTTCACATCTATCTATCCTGGTTCGAGAACCTTGATGATACCTGTGGCACCTGGGAGGAACATCTTCTTGCGACCAATCTTGATCAGAACCGCGGTGTACATGCCTCCGATCTAACCGATGACGGATTTGTTGACATTCTTGTAGCGGTATGGGAAGACAATCAGCTCTTCCTTTACAGGAACATGGATGGAACCGGTCTTGAGTGGGCGGCATACCTTATTTACTCAGGCTGGTGGTTCGAGGATGTTGATGTTGCCGATTTCAACGGTGACGGTTTTACGGATATTCTCGCGGGTGCCACAGACGGTGTTGAAGTATCCTGGCACGAGATCTGCGGTTATTCATCAGGATGGCTTGAGTCCTCCATACTCAAATTAAGCGGTTACGCCCAATGGGACAGCATATCCTGGATCTCTGAAGAACCTGCCGGAACGGATATGTTCTTCCAGGCCAGGGGTTCCAACGACTGGGAGAACATGGGAGCCTGGTGCGATACCATATTCGAGCCGGGGATCCTTGCGGGTCACATTGACAGTACCTACAGGTACATTCAGTACCGGGTGGGTATGACTGGTGAAGGCCGTTTCGGAACACCGATTCTCGATGAAGTGCGTTTCTACTGGAGCAACCTTGGAATCGAAGGCGGTGAGACTACTACGGAGTTCGTGATCACCGCTGTTCCCAACCCTTCAGGTGGAGGGGTATCCATTGAAGTACCCTCTATTTATTCGGAAGATGTTGAGCTTCTTGTATACGATCTTTCGGGTAAACTCGTACGGGAGCTAACCGAAATAAATGGTAATACTTTTGTCTGGGACGGTCATGATTCCTCCGGGGGTGAAGCTCCCACCGGTACATATATCATTCGAGGGGTTGTTGAAGAGAGGTCAGCTTCGGTGAGGTTCGTGAAGCTGTGATAATGCATGGGGTCAGCCCTCTAAGCAACCTCGTTTTTAGGAACACAATTCCTTCCAGGGAATGCAGTCCGCACAGAATTCACATATAAGTGTGTGCCACGAGGGCTGCGCATAAAATGAGGGGAGGCCCCACGGGGTACTCGACTCAAGCGGCACTTTCATTTTCGGCACCTGGGTAGTTGTATTTCATTTCTATTTAACATATATATCTATGTGGAAAGGAAATGATATGAAGTTATCTACAGCCAGGAATCAGATGGCAGACCTGCCCGTGTTCTCTCTTCGGGATTTGCGGATACTTGAGCCGGATTTCAGGCAGCAGTACCTTTCGCTCTGGCATACTGGTGATAAGGTTATTCGAGTGGCCAGAGGTTTCTACTTCTTTTCAGGTGAGAAGATGACTGAGTCCAGACTGATGGCTGCAGCGAACCGGGTTTACTGCCCTTCGTACATCTCGCTTCAGAGTGCTCTTTCCATTTACGGTCTTATACCGGAGACAGTCACTGCTGTCACATCCGTCAGCACAAGGAAGACCAGAAGGATAGAAACACCTTTCGGCAGGTTGATATATAGAACCATCAAGCCTGCAGCGTACTCGGGGTACGATGTTGTCCTGTCGAACGAGTTTGGCTTCATCATAGCCAGTCCGGAGAAGGCCATAGTCGACCTTCTTTATCTGGAACCATCCATAAGAACAAAGGAAGATATCGAAGAAATCAGGATCGATGATCAGGTTGCGCTTGAGCTGCTCTCCAGAGAAAGATTGATGCGGTTCGCTGATCTATTCGGAAGCAGGACTCTGTTAAAAAGAGTATCGATTCTGGCGGGGAGAGTGGGACTTGCTTAATAGACAGCTGGTCTACGAATTTTTCAGTGATCTCCCATCACTCTTCAGAAGATCAATGCTGCGGGAATACCTGCAGTACAAGGCGCTGCAGTATGTGTACGAATCGGTCTTCGGCTCTGATCTGGTATTCATGGGAGGAACGGCAATACACATCTTCCACGGATGTAACAGATTCTCCGAGGATCTGGATTTCGACAACCGCGGTCTGACTGCCGGGGACTTCTCCGGGCTTGGCAAGTACGTGGTCCGAAGGTTCTCGCTGGAGGACGTGGAGTGCAGGGCCAATCTGCGCAGCAGCAGGGCGTTCTCCGTCAGACTCCGTTTCCCGGAGATACTTCAGAAGTGGGAACTTACCGGGCACCCGGATGAACTTATGATGATCAAGATAGACGCCTTCCCTCAGGAATATGAGTGCCAGCCTTCAATCAGGTTACTTAATAGACTGGACGTTATAGCGAAGATTCCCGTGACCCCGCCTGCAGTTCTTCTCTCACAGAAGCTGTATGCAATCCTGACGCGAAAGCGGCTCATGGGTAGAGACATTTACGATGCCTCATGGCTTCTTGGTCAGACGACTCCCGATTATTCCTACCTGGAGAAGCACAGCGGCATCAGATATAGAACCGAGCTAAGAGAGAGGCTTAACGACAGAATCCGATCGGTTCCGATAACGTCCCTGATGCGGGATATAGAGCCCTTCATTCCTGACCGGTCAGGGCTTCTGAGAGTGGAAACCTTTTCCGAGCAGATCGAAGAGATCTGAAACGGAATAAGATACGTTTAAAAACAAGATGAACGTACTTCTCCCATTGGTTCCTGATGAATTGTACGGTAGATTCAGAAGAATCGTGAAAGTATCATTCTCAATGAGGAGAAAAACCATTCAGAATAACCTCAAAGCGTTGCTGGGAAAAGAGGAAGCTCTGAAACTTCTTGAGATGGCCGGGGTAGACCCCGGGCTGAGGGCTGAACAGCTGCCTCCCGAAAAGTTCGTAAGGATGGCGGAGGTTATACAGTGAAAATATCCCTGTTGGTGATGTCACTCCTGTTTGCATGCCTGGAAGCGGTTTCAATCGGTTACGACATTTCACTTGACCAGATAAAGGATAAGAGTTCTCTTATGAATTCCCTGTCGCTCAGTCAGCAGCTGGAATCAAGAATAACCCTTAACGCGGACGCTACCTTTATCGCTGAGAAGAACAGGGATCTTAACAGGTTCATAGACGGAAGGAACGGAACTGCCAGCCTGGCGTTCACTCCTGCCCGCGGTATCGAACTGGGAGTAAACCTTTCAAGGTCCATCAGCTCGGAAGAGAAGAACGATGAACTTATAAGGGACAGGCTAAGTAACACCACTTCGGGGCAGATTCGTTATTCGCAGTTATCCTGGCTGTCCGTAAACGTAGGGCTCGGAGCCCACTTCATTGATTATATGGATCCTTCCGGTGACAGCACGATAACAGGTCACGACCAGGGTGGCGTGAGGAACGTTGATATATCCATAAACAGGGCAGTTTTCTCCGGGATGAACGGAAGCGTCTCCTTCGGGGAACACAGAACCCTTGGGTATCAGAAGAATAGCGGAAACGATAATCTTTCCATCAGAATGAGCTATGATTTTCCCATGATTTACCGGGGGGGAAGTCTTGATGCGCAGATCAGGGCATCAAAGCTATTCACAACGTACAATGATTCCAACAGAACACAGAGGCAGGATGACTGGTCCAGTAGTCTGTCCCTGGTTGTTCCCATCCCCTTTGACAGGATATCCATGGAGGTCTCAACCGGATGGGATTACTCAGACAGGTACTACGAATATGCAGAACCGGATTCCGGAAGCAGTGATGGAGATGTTCTGGATAGACAGCAGAGACAGAGGAATATTTCTTCCTCGGTAAGATATGAAATACTTGATAACCTGAACCTCAATATGAACCTGTCCAGAGACCTTCTCCGTATTGATCAGAAGAGAACCGCAACGGGAGTATCGACGCTGTTTAATACATACTACATAGATGATGACAGGTCGTTTACGGCCAGTCTTGATTACAATCCGGGAGAAAGCAGAATCTCGTTTTACAGGACCATTCAGCTGCTGAAGCGCGATACGTACGGAACATGGGAAGATGTCTGGGGTATCGAACACAAGGATAATTACGATTATGATCAGCTGAGAGAGGTTCTTTCCGTCAGCGCGCAGATACCTCTGAATAGCCGGGTCTTATTAAACGCGACCGTTCAGGGTCAGAGCAGGGAGACTGTTTACCTTATGTCAGAGCAGTCAGGAAACAGCAAGAGATCTTCCACTTACAGTATCGAACCTGGTATCAAATACGATGCCGGCAGCGACTGGACACTTCAGGAAACGGTTCAGGTCACTGCTGACTATACGACGCTCCTGTTTCCTGAATACTCTTCAACAGGATCCGATATTCTATTCAGAAGAATAACTGCACGGAGTTCTTTTCAGAGGGTTTCCCAGGATAGTACAACGCTGGGTCTTTCTCACAGTTTCCGATTCCAGGATCAGGGCAGCTACGAAAGCGCCGTTTTCCGAAGAGCCGAAGAAGTTATCGGCAACACAATCCAGGTCAATCTTGGTTTTCATGTGGGAGGCAGCGTCGGTCTTACTCCGAGCTACGCATGGGAATATCAGAAGAGGAACTACCTTTCTCAGTCACTTCCCTCCCTGGTTGAGCACATACATCACGTGGGCTTGAGAACAAGAATGCACCTGGATAACGGTACGCTTTTTCTTAATCTGACCCGTTCATTCTATTCACGTGATGATCGACAGAGTTACTGGAAGGCTTCAGTCGGCCTTAACTACCAGTTCTAGGCAGGGGTAATAATGACAAAGAAGCGCATTTTCGTACTTTTCGTTTCAGCTCTTTCAGTTGTTGTCTCGTGTTCTTTCTTCGATCCAAGGGATCCTGCTGCACCGGATCCGGATGAAGAAATTCCCTGGCAACAGCCCTACGCTCCCTCAACCGTCGTGATAAACCTCGAGAATGTTATGGAAGGCAGGTCCGTCTCCATGACCATGGCCTGTTGCGATTCATCCTACACGTTCATAGCCGATGGAGCCGATACGACGGAATTCGGCGGTTCCTGGGATTTCGGTAACTGGGATTACGAGGTTGAACAGAATACCATGATGAACGTTTACAATGCGGTTCAGGTAACAGGACTGCCCGATGACAGCCTTCTTTCCGTTATTATGAACACTGTGCCATCACTGCCTGACCCGGTCGCGCCAGTTGATTCCGCAGAGATCTGGAGGGATTACGAGATCGTCGCCGCCGGAAGCAACTACTGCGGATGGGGACATCCGGCAAAGGGGCGGGTCATGTTCCTTATGGTAGAAGATACGTACGGATTATGGTCGATGAAACGCTGGAATGATTACAGGCCGGACGACTATACGGGAGAGTTCTATACATGGGGAGTTGCGAAGGTAACCTACAGATAGATTCGGCGGCTGTGAAAAATATTGAGCAGGTAGTTCTGCCCGGGGGCATAGATGTTTATCAGGATCCCGGAGCGCCGGTAACAACCGACACCATTCTCCTTGCATCCTCTTTACATATCTCACCGGGCTCGGTTATCGTTGATCTCGGTTGCGGCAGCGGAGGAGCCGCCATATACTCCTCATCTCTTAATCCCGGATGCAGATGGATCGGCATCGATATCAGGTACTATCCCCTGAAACTCCTGCTGGCCTCGAAAGATCTTCAGAGAACTCCTGTGGACATTGCCGCGGTATGCTGCAGTCTTGAAACGGTACCCTTTGCTTTCGCGGAATGTATAGCGGATGCTGTCATTATGAATCCTCCCTACGGCAGGCTTGGTTCTGTCAGAAACAGCCCTGACAATAGAAGGGACAGGTCACGGGCCGGATCAGACCTGCTCCTGTATCAGTTTATAAGAGGAGCTGCTCACCTGCTGGTACGGGGCGGCGAATTCCTGATAATCAACAAAGCTTCCCTGCTTCCTGAAATTCTGCTTGGTTGCAGGGCTTTCGGTATAAATCCCGTTGAGGTTCAACCTGTGGGTTCCGCTGGGAAACCAGCTGAAAGAATAATCCTCAAAGGCAGGAAGGGCTCTCACGAGGAACTCAAGATCCTTCCTCAGGCCGAATGGGGTCGGGGTCGGACGTAACTTCTGGTCACTTGCAAAAGTCGTTTACAGCTAATAAACTGACAAATATCCTGTTTAAGCACAATTTGAAAAAGTAATTATGCTTTTCGAATGTGACTTCATCCGATTTTGTTGTTCCCTGTTCTGTAGGTACTGAGATCGCTTTTTCCGCGATTCCTTACAAACAACCCGGAGATGTATCCCGTAGTCTATATTTTAAAAGAGATCACAGAGATAACACCTCATAAGGAGATTACACGCTGACTGAGTTCCCTGGATGAATGTTATTACCCAGCTATTCTATAGATGACTGGTTCCTCACACAGGATTCTTTCTCAGAGATACCGTTTGCTCCTGAAAACGGCCGTAGCATAGGAAGCCGAATCGGAATATGCTCCCTCATGGAGGAGTATGCTCAGTGTCCACCTACCCGTGGTGTCCGGATACGCTGCAAGTGAAGCGTTGTCACCGTCGGCTATGCTATGAATTTCTCCACGGGAATCGGAGAGCCAGAATTCCATTATGTTGAAATAAGAATCGGACCAGACATAAAAACTGTACATGTACTCATCACTGAGTGTAAGCTGGAGAACCGTAGTATCGCCCAGGGCAATTGTTCCTGTTACCGGTTCACCAATCATTACATCGCCGATCTCCTGCAGGGCAGTGACGATATTCATCAGTTTTTCAAGCGCCCTGTCTTCGTCCGCCATAGAGGAAGAAAGAGGTACCAGCAGAAAGAGCAGGATAGATAGAGCAGCGGTTCTCAACCGAACCACATCATCCGAGTGATATATATTGAGCTTTTCATGTGTCCCTCCATTTACTTATGTACCCCAATTGTCATATAGTTCCAGGAACTTGAAAGGATTCCGTTCCTTTACGTAATCTACAAATCTTCTTCTCCAGGTGAAAGAGAGTCTCTGCATTCATTGAATACTCAGAGCCTGTGGAGTTTTACCTGAAACATCACTATTCGTAATTGTTACGAAAAGTATAATAGAAATAAGAGAGATCATGAAAGTTGAGTTCCTTATTACCGGTGCCTCGGGTCAACTGGGGAGAGCATTGATCGATCTTCTGGGGAAGGATGCTGTAGGAACTGATCTGCCGGAGGTGGATATTACCGATACTGATTCCGTCAGGACGGCTGTCGACAGAATTGATCCGAAGTGGATTATCAATTGCGCTGCTGTGGCGGATGTGGACCTGTGCCAGAGGGTACCTGAACTGGCTATGAAAGTACACAAGGATGGCGTGGCAAATCTAGTGAGAACAGGCAGAAGACTGGTAACAATCTCCACCGATCATGTATTCACAGGTTTCAAAGGGCAGACAAAACCTTTTCTTGAAGATGATGAAACCTCTCCTGCCAATGTATACGGTGAGAGTAAACTGCTGGGGGAAGCTGAGGCACTTGATGCGGATCCTGGAAATATTGTTGTCAGAACATCCTGGATGTACTCCTCAACAGGAGGGATGATCCCATTTCTCTGGAGATCTCTTTCAGAATCGGGCGAAGTCCTGGCTGTAGGAAATCAGGTAGCCTGTCTTACATATGCGCCGGATCTTGCAAGAGCAATCGTTGATATTGTCACTCATGATGGAAGCGGAGTGTATCACCTTATCAACAGGCCTGGAGTGACGCCGGCAGAAGCTGCCAAAAGACTGACTGAATTTGCAGGCGGTATCGTAGGTGAGATCTCATGGTCCGACCTTTATCTTGATGCCCCGAGACCTGTCTATTCTGAACTGACTACATCCAGGGGGGTACAACTGCCCACCGTATGGGATGCGATAGAAAGTTGGAGGATAAGTAATGTCTGATATAGATGAATACATTGAATCAGCGGGATGTGTTCTAAATTCGGTAGACGGTTCAGTAGTTGAAGAAGCGGCCGGTCTATGTATAGAATGTGTTCGAAACGGCGGAACCGTTTTTTTCTGCGGAAACGGTGGCAGTGCTGCTGATTCGCAACATTTAGCAGGTGAACTCGTAGGAAGGTTTCGTATGGAGAGAAAAGCCATACCAGCTGTTGCCCTCACCGCTAATTCAGCGATAATAACCGCGATAGCCAACGATTACGATTTTACTGAGATATTTTCCAGACAGATCGAAGCCCTGGGTAAACCGGGAGATGTCTTGATAGCTATAACCACAAGCGGTACTTCGGAGAACGTGCTGAAAGCCGTGAAGGCAGCGCGAAGAAGATCTATGCAAACCATCGGTTTTACTGGTGCGGGAGGGGGAGCACTGGTAGACATGACCGATGCTTGTGTCAAAATCACATCCGAGGAAACCAGCCACATTCAGGAAGCTCTTCTTGTAGCGGGCCATGCCATCTGCTACGCTGTCGAGAAAGCACTGGCCGATTTTGAGCAGCTGATTTGAAAAAGGGCGGTATATGGAAACATGTTGTTCCAGGTATTATCATTGCTGGAATTGCATTATATCTCACCTACAGGAAGACAGATACTACATATTTGTTATTGGTTCTGAAAGAGATGCAATGGGAAGTTCTTCTGCTTGTGCTTGTACCTCTTTCTTTGAGCTATGTTTTTAGAATATTCAGATGGCGGTTTCTTCTTTCACCCATCAGCGATGTATCAACAAAGGATGCTGCAGGTCCTCTGATCATAGGATTTTTTGTGAATTCAATTCTTCCCGGGAGAGTTGGAGAGATACTTAGAGCTCTGCTTCTTTCGAGAAGAACATCCGTGCCCAGAGCAAGTTCCTTCGCGACCGTGGTTCTTGCCAGAATTTTCGATGGACTTACACTTGCAGCCATGACCCTTATCGTACTTACAGTATTCTGGAGTGAGCTTGACAGCACAACAAGGCTGGGACTGATTGCAGCCGGACTGCTATATCTGATAATTCTTATGACACTAATATTCCTTCGAAAATGGAAAGAGGGGACAGCCAGGATTATATCCGCCCCTCTCCGATGGGTCAGGCTTAAATCACTATCGGTGAAATTTGAAAAACTTCTAATCTCCTTCTCCCATGGTCTTGAAATACTCCGGGATTGGAGAGATACCCTGCGCGTAAGCCTGTATTCCCTGTGTGTCTGGTGCTCACTGATCTTATCGGTGATTCCCGTATTCTGGGCTATGCATCTGCAGATCCTGTGGTACTATCCATTACTTGTTCTGGTGCTTGCAGGGCTTGGTATGATGATTCCCACCCCCGCTGGAGCGGGTACTGTGCATGGCGCCCTGGTACTTGTTCTTCCAGGGCTCATCGGGATAACTGCTGAAAATGCGCGTATACTGGCACTGATGTTCCATACCACCCAGTTTGTGCCGATAATACTGATTGGCCTGATAGTTGCGCTAAAGGAAGGTGTGACAACTTCCCAGGTCAGCAGGATTGCTGGCAGCGAGGAATCGGAAATAAACAATGAAGGCTCCAATCCTGAGGATACAGTAATTGATATGCCGGATTGACGCAGAAACACATTAAAAACCTTCCTATGAAATTGTATGTTGCTTACAATAATGCAATAACGAATGTATGATGATTGGAAGGTTTTTTGCCTGTATTAGGCTATGAGGTGTTTAATGAGTGTGTTAACAGAATTTTTGTTTCGCAGACAAAAAGCCGAAAATTATCCCGGGAAGGGATTGTTCTATAAGCCCGAACCTCTGCGGAGAGCGATTGTCAATCGTGAGTTGTGCAGGGGATGTGGAGACTGCGAATCTATCTGTTATTACCGAAGGGTAAGGGTTGATAAGAAAGGAAGAGCTCATATCAGACGGGGCTGCTCCGGTTGTGCGATGTGCAGAGACATATGTCCTTCCGGTGCGATTATTATGATAGAGAATGACTGAAAGGGTTAAACATGCCTACTTACGAATACAAATGCAGCAATTGCGGACACAGGTTCGAAGAATTCCATAATATGAATGATACCGCCGAAAGAAAGTGTCCGGAATGTGGAAACAGGGTTGAGAGGATGATAGGAACAGGTTCCGGAATCATCTTCAAGGGTGCTGGATTTCACGCAAATGACTATGCGAAACCGAAGAGTGGAGACAAATCCGGCAGTTGTCCCTCCGGCTCATGCTGCAGTAAAGACTGATACGAGTAATCGTATCTGGTAAGAGTATACTTCTGATAGTATACTACTCCGTGTTTTCTGATCTGATTCAAGGAGGTATGATCTGCTCAGAAGTTTTCTTCCCATTCTCCTGATTCTACTACTGGCCTGCCAGAACAGTCCGCGTAGCAGCAGCGGAGAAGTTCAGGTTATTTTCTGGCACGCGATGGGCGGTCCACTGGGGGAGTACCTTGAGGATACTCTCATTACCGAATTCAATTCAACACATCCTGGAATAGAAGTCATTCCTGTCAGTATGGGTAATTACAGGGCACTCTGCCAGAAAATTCTAGCCAGTGTAATGGCCGGTGATACCCCCGTAGTAGCCCAGGCCTACGAAACCTGGACTTCACAGCTGATAAGAGGCGATGCTCTTGTTCCACTCGATTCGCTCATGGAACTTGATTCAGCGGAGATTGCAGAACGATGGAACAACGATTTCTTCCCTGTATTCCAGCGTAACAACACATACGATGGCCGGATCTACAGCTTCCCCTTCAATAAGAGCGTGCAGGCTCTTTATTACAACGTTGAATTGATGGACAGTCTTGAGCTGCAGCCTCCCGAAACCTGGGAGGATTACCGAAGTGTACTGATCGCTCTTACGGTTGACGGGAATAACGATGGTGATCTTCTGGATGATTGCGATCGATGGGGAACCGCGTTCAACCCCAGTGTCGGCATGTTCGAGAACCTGCTTCTCCAGAGAGGAGGATCTCTTCTCAACAGTGACAGCACCAGAACAGCCTTCTCTTCTCAGGAAGGAGTAGATGCTCTGCAACTGCTGATAGATATAATACATACAGACAGATCTGCCAGAATATCCTCGGGTTACACACACCAGAATGATTTCGCGGACGGCACCGTCGGTATCGTACAGGGATCTACAGTATCCCTGGCTTTCATGGGAAAAAATATGGAAAGAATGGAGGAGAGCGGAGAGGATGTTTTTACTCTGGGAATAGCTCCTCTTCCTTCTGACAGGGAACAGGCCGTGATTATAGCGGGAACCAATGTGATCCTGTTCAAATCCGACTCCGTTCAGGTGGAAGCCGGCTGGGAGTTCATTAAATGGTTCACTGAGCCACGGCAGCAGGCGAGATGGAGTGCTGCCACAGGATATATTCCAGCCACAAGAACATCCATGGCTTATCCTGAAATGCAGGAGCGTTTTCAGGAATGCACCGGCCTGAAGGATGCAATGCTCCAGGTAGAGTACGCTCAATTCGAGCCACAGAGAACATTCTGGTACGATGGCAGGCTGTTTCTTTCCGAGGCGGTAGAAATCGCTTTGTACGGAAGAATGAGTGCAGAAGAAGCTCTGGAGAGGGCTGCAAATCTTGCAGATGCAGAGCTTGGATCCGAACTTGAATGAAAAGTACACATATATGAAAGGGGAGACCATGAGAAGAAGTTTCCCGGTTCTGATATTAATCCTGATCACTGGATTAGCTGTAGCCCAGACCGTAACTATCAAGGAAGCAAGAGAGGACCTCAACGGAGACGGAATTCCCGATCATCTGGGAGAGATAATGACCATTGAGGGAATCGCAACCTGCGAGGGCACTCTTTTCTCAGAGACAGGTTTAAGTTTTTACGTTCAGGACGAAACTGCGGGAATTAATATTTACGCTTACGATTCGGCCAGTCCCGGTACCATCACAGCAGGAGAACGATGGAGAATAACCGGAGAGATCAAGCAGTACAACGGACTTGTAGAGCTATCTCCTTCGGATCCATCGGATTTCGTTTACATCGATAACCCGGGGGTTCCCCAGCCACTTCAGCTTGGTTTAAATCAGGGTATCAGTGAGGGGATTGAGGGCCTTCTGCTTGCGCTTGGAAACAGTGCTCAGGAGCAGTGGGTAACCGTTGCCAACAGTCCTGAATCTGCAGGTGGAGGATACAATTTTGAGGTTTGGAATGGACAGATCGCCATTGCCGTTCGTGTAAACGAATCAACCGGCATAACTATTTCGAGCATTTCGGCTGGAACGCGCCTGTTCCTGAAGGGCATTGGAGGCCAGTACGATTCCGAACCGCCATACGACAGCGGTTATCAGCTGCTTCCCAGGTATCAGTCAGATATACAGGTTTATGAGCCAACGATCTCGGATGGTTTTCATCTTGCAGTACTTACCGATAACCCGTTTGCTCCTTCTCTTGGTGAGACCCTGAACATTGAGTACGGGGGTCCGTCCGATATGAGATTTACCGTTACTGTTTTCGACAGATCGGGCAGGGATGTCAGGTGTCTTGCCGATTCCCGTCACGCAGGTGACGTTGTGCAGTGGAACGGGAAGGACGATTCAAGTGTAACTCTTCCTATAGGACCCTATTTAGTTCTTCTAGAGGGTGTTGATTCCGAAGGTAAGCGTTTTACAACAACTGAGACCGTTGTCATAGCGGCTCCCCTGAATTGAGGTGGCAATGATGCGAATGAAATCATCAGTACTATTCTTTGCCCTTCTGATTCTGGCAGGGCAGTCAATAGCGGCATTTGAAGAACTTGAGATAGGACTGACCTCTCAGGCTATGGGTGGAACCGGTGTTGTTTTATTCGGAGCCGATATGGCCCTTTTCAACCCCGCTGCAATAGCGGGAATAACTAACGGAACGGTAACTGTCTCCGGCAGGCTTCCGTTCACAAATATGGATTTTGGAACCTATGGAATTGACGGCGCTTTTCAACTCAGCGGGAAATGGAACGCGGGTGTAAATCTCCGTTACTTCGGGGGAGATCTTTACAACGAGCAGATGGCTGCAGTTACCCTGGCTGGAATGCTCACGGATGACATGTCATTCGGGTTGCAGCCCGTGATATGCAGAGCATCAATTGCTGATGGAGTTTCGGAATACGGCAGCGCCACCACAATAGCGGTGAATATGGGGTTTCAGGTAAGGATGTACAGGCGCTGGCTCATTGCCGCTTCGATAAGGAATCCATTCCAGGCAAGGCTTGGTGAGAGCGGCGAATACCTTAAAAGAAGAATTGACGCAGGCCTGCGTTACGAACCAGCCACGGGAATGATTTCCGCTCTGACCTTCTCCCGTGATTTCAATGGTTTGAGAATTCATGTTGGCCAGTCTCTTCCACTCGGACCTGTTACTATCCTTGCTGGAGTTCAGAACAACCCGGTCTCAATTTCTGGAGGTTTGGATACTTACGTCAGTGGTATCGCCCTCAAGTACGCTGTCATTACTCATCCAAAGCTCGATCTTACGCACCAGTTCGGGGTGACTTATGATTTCTAGCCTGATACTTGCTGCCTGCGTGAGTCTTGTTGTTCCTGGCGGGTTCGATCTGAACACGGCAACGCTGCAGGAACTCCAGGAGCTTGAGGGGCTCGATTCACAGCAGGTATCCGAACTCTATACATACATCTACGAAACAGGCGGACTGATAAGTATCTACAATGTCATGGAAATACATGGATTCGGCGCAGAAGAACTTGAGTACCTCAAGGCTACCTGCGTGGTGGTTCCCCCTTCTGAGGGGAGGGTTCCCCCGAATGTAATCAGCATCATGGAAAGGCTTGCGGCTGAAGATGGACCAGGTGACGCCGCAGTGGACATGTGGGAGAACTACCTTCTTCGCCCCATTCCAATAAATACCGCTACATCATGGCAGCTTCGCAGCCTTGACAGGGTCAGCCTTATTGATGCTGCAGCGGTTGAGAACAGGCTGAAAATCCTTGGTCCGGTTTCAGGCGTATACTCATTGCGAAACGTCGACAACCTTACTTACTACGGGTACAGAAACATGAGAGATTACGTATCCGTCCGCGAACTTGATCTGAGTTCCATGGAGTTTTTCGGAAGCTACAGGATGGTCATCAATGGTGGTGACGGCAGGGATGACGATGAAGAGGGACTGAGCATGATGCTCAGTGACCTTCACTCAGCAAGATACGATATCGAAGATGGCGGAAGAGGGTATTCAGACGCAGACAGTATCGCCTGGCTCGAAAGGCTGAACAGCGAGAGCAGCGAACTGCAGCAGGCGGTTAACGTTACCGGCTGGGAACACCGCATACGCGTGGGGCTGGGTGACAGGTTCAGAGGTGGCGCCAGGCTCTCCCGCGGGAGAAATTCCGCATCCGGATTCGGGCTGTTGTCGGATCTTGAGCTGGGAGATTTGAACAATAGATTTGACGTAGCCAAGGGCTTTGCTTCTATGGAGAATATCGGAGTTGTAAATCAGGTTGTACTGGGCAATTACAACATATCTCTCGGCCAGGGACTCATGATAGATAACTCCGACGAACTTATGTACAGGTCAACTTACCGAACATGGGGACTGTACCCCGATCTTACTTCCACACGTCAGTTTGCACTTATTGGAGGGGCTGTCGAAGTGCAGACTGGTCCTTTCCTCGGTTACGGTTTCTTTTCGAGCTCGGGCAGGGACGCTCTGAGAAGCATCGACGGAACTCCCAATGTACTTGTCATGTCCGCTGCGAGAACGTCCATATATGCGGATGTCGTTAGGGAAACCACCTACGGAGGATATGGCTTTTACGATTTCGGAGGGTTTCTCCCCTGGGGCACCGCACTGGGTCTGGGAGGCATGAATATCACCTACAGCGATTCCATTGTACCCGATCCCGCGGGAATGGAAATTCCCGGAGACGCCCAGAACTGGGACTGTCCCGAGTACGATATTCTGACAGCGGGGAAGTCTTCCTCATTCATCGGTATCTCCGCCCAGACGATTATTGATAATATGAGCCTGGAAGGGGAATACGTCCGCCAGGACAACGAAACCTCAGCCATGCTCGCAAGGGGCAGATGGCAGAACGATTACTTTTATCTTCTCGGTATCTGGAGACACTACGACCTGGGATACAGCAACCCATACAATCGCGGTTTCACAGAACAGCTGAGGTTCGATGATACCGTTTTCGAAAAGCCTTACTATCTGAACGACCCCCTTTCATCGCAGCTCGCGGAGTGGCCAACTCCAAAACCTGAAGAGGGTCTTTACATCGAAAGCCGTTTCCAGATAAGCAGGAGTATTACTTTCACAAAGGTTTATCTTGATCTCTGGCGCTCCATACCATGGAATTTTGATAACTACAGGTTCCAGGGTGAGCTTGAATACAGACCGGACTTTCCGATAAGATTCAGGCTTAAATGCAAATATCAGGAAAAAACCAAAATGCATGATGTTATCCCAACAACATCACGTACTACTGAATACACCTTCAGGACCTTCTTCCTGCCTACAAATCACGATTACTTCGATGTGCAACTGCGGGTCGGGATGGTTGAGCTTACGCCTAATCCCCGGTACGGTGATGACAGATTGATGTCAGGTGGCTATATCGCTGCCAGATGGGAGCACAATTTCAGCGAGAACCTGTCTGTGCTGGGGGGATCAACCCTCTGGTCCACCGACGGAATGAGCCAGTGGGAATTCGAGGACACTGGCATTGATTTCCTTGACGGTGACGGAACAAAATTCTACGTAACCATGAAAAACAATCTGTCAGACAACCTTCAGCTTCGACTTAGAGTACTGAGAAAAGACACATTTTATCCCCGAACTGATCTGTACAGGCCCGATCCCGATGACAGCTTCTACTACGAGGGTGACCCGAACAGCCCGGTGAGGGATTTCAGCGATCATGTAACAGAATATGGCATCAGATGTCAGCTTGATTTCCGCTGGTAGGGTGGAGGAAGAATGAGCATTATTGCAGCAGGAATAGTATCGCTACTAATGACAGTTTCGGCCGGGCTTCCCGAAGTAATGTGGCTCGGTGACCCGGTGGGTTCCTCTTCAGCCGTATCACTCGGTATGGGTGATTGCGGTTTCATGGAGGTCTCCGCCCTTGGAATACTTGAGAATCCAGCTCTTCTGGGGATTGCGGACCATGGGCTTCAGGTCGAATTTTCAGCGGGGATGGACTTCTCTGTAGAGAAACGCACAAGACTGGTCTACGATCAGTTCGAAAGTTCCATAGGCGAATCAGAAATAGCTTTCAACAAGGGTATAAGCTTCTTCCCCGGCGGCGCGGCTGTTGCTGTACGGGGTATTGATGGTTTTCCGGAATCTCTTGCATTTGCCGCAGGCTGGAGAGTTCCCTCGGTGTACGGGTACAGTTACGAGCGTACGGTCAGAGATGCGGCCTATGTGAAAATAGGACAGGAAAAACTGGATATATCGGGTTTGAATAACGAATTCGACCTGGCTGTATCATTCATCCCTTCGGAGGTTTTTTCCTTCGGACTGGCCGGAGGCTACGTTACCGGTTCGAGGGATGTCACATGGGAAGTATCACATGTCGATCCAACGCTTGACAGTACCCGAGCCCACCGCAGGGAATCGGTAAGCGGTATTGTAACAAGGGGTTCGATACTTTTTGTTCCTGACAGAAGGGTCTTTGTCAGCGCGGCCCTCGAGTATCCCATGTCTCTTTCCGTTTCTCCGGAAACAGACGGTGACGCAATAACATGGAATGTACTTTCAGAATCGGATTACGACCTTGATATGCCGATGACTCTCAGACTTGGTTCGATCTACATTCCGGGAAACAGACTGAGATCGAGGTTTATCGGGAATTTCTACTGGAGTTCAGACGGTTCCCTTGAGTTCGAAAGTGAAAACCTTGGTTTGAAGAACTCCTGGGGAGTAAATGCGGGAGTTGAGAATACACTGCCTGGAGGACCGGTTGCAAGGTTCGGCTTCGGCTACGATCGTTCACCCGTTTCAAGCGCCCTTGACAGGATGAGTTTTACGGCGGGAATGGGCTTTAACATTGGTGAATGGAACCTTGACCTGGGAGCCAGTTTTTCTCCTGACAGATGGAAACAGACCGAAATATCAGGACTGCCCTCCTTCGTTTCGGGAGACAGCCTGACGGTTGAGGAAACCGACACCAGGGTGATGTTCTCCATCAGCCGTGTATTTGACCTGTAGGCGGGAGGATAAAGTGAAAATACTGCTACCGATACTATTGCTTGTCCTTGTATTTACCTCAGGCGCGGATACTGTATATCTGAATATCCTGCATACGAACGATATACACGGAGGAATAGTGCCAAGGGAGGCTACTTTCATGAATCCCGACTTTCCCCCCATGATCGGAGGAGGCGCATACATAAGCGCTTACGTTGATGAAGTAAGGGAGGAGTGCAGGGAAAATGGCGAATACTGCCTTCTGATAGATGCGGGAGATATCTACCAGGGAACACCTACCGGGAATTATGGGACCGGAGAATTCATAATTGAATGGATGAACGCTACGAGTTACGACATGATAACCCTCGGCAACCATGATTTTGACGATGGAGTCCAGAATGCCATCGAACTTAGTGAGCAGGCTGATTTCCCGGTTATCTGCGCGAATTTCGTTGACTCGGCCACCGGGGAAATTCCCTATCCGGTCATTCCCTACGAGATCATTGATTACGAAGGCGTCAAAGTGGCTTTCATAGGACTGGTCACAACCGATACTTACGGGCTTGTCACTCCTGAGCTTCTCGGCAGCTATATCTTCCTGAACGAAGTGGAATGCACACAAAGATACATAGTGGAGGTTGAGGAACAGGGAGCCGACATCATTGTACTGGTCTCCCATCTCGGGCAGCCGGGGGACCCGGACAAATACCTTGAAAGGGTTTACGAAGCATGGAACGCAGGTGAGGAGTATACGAAAGATTTCTGCATGAATCACGCGGAACTTACGTGCCTTGTTCCGGGGATAGATCTGATAGTATCCGGCCATACTCACCTGGGATTTGCAGAACCCTGGGTGAACCCGATAAACCATACCCTTGTGGTTCAGGGATACGCCAACGGGACGGGAATAGGCCGCATTCGTCTGAAGATAGATACCGACACGAAAACTCTTGTCGGTTACGATCTTCCCGAGGGAGAGGAATATGTAAGTCTTCTTCACGATGAATTCTGGCCTGATCCTGCGATAGCCGAGATGATAGAGGGTTTCAGATCCGTTGCTGAAGCTGGAATGGACCAGGTGATAGGTGAGGCAACCGAACAGATATCAAGAGGAAATGCTGAGCATCCTCTTGGCAGACTTATTGCCGATGCGATGCTCTGGAGCACAGATGCCGATGTCGCCCTCATGAACCGCGGCGGCATAAGGGCTGCGATTCCCAGAGGTTCCATAACTCCAAGAGTTGTTTACCAGGCGATACCCTTTGAAGAGGATCTGTTTGTCATGGAGGTTACCGGGGCCGAACTGAAGGCCATACTTGAAACAGGTATGCAGGGGCGCCGCCGCGATATGGAAATAGGCGGTCTTACCGCGGAGCGCAATCAGGCGATGCCCGATGGTGAAAAAATCGAGAATTTGCTGATAAACGGAGAACCGCTTGACCTTGAAAGAACCTACAGATTCGTAACGAGCGGATATCTCGCCCAGGGCAATGTAGGCTACGATATAATGCTTGAACATGATGCGGTTCCCGCAAATGTTAGTCTCATGGAAGCGGTTACAGGATACATTGCGGAGCTGGGGGAGATAGAAGCGGATAACCGGACAAGGATAATCTGGATAGAAGAACCCAGATAGAACTCCGCTGAGCAGGTCAGGTATGGTATGAACAACAGCTGGAAAAAGGGCAGGCTTATACTTGCTATTCTCTTGGGAGTTCCTGCAGGCCTGATGTTTCTGTTTTCAATTGCCCGGCCTGTCATGGGCGACAGCGGGGATTTCATTGATCCGGTTCTATCTGCAACCTGCCATAGACTGACTTCAAGTTGTTTGACACTGCCCTGGGGAATATCCGGCCTGTGCGCAAGGTGTACGGCATTCTGGCTGGGTCTTGCTGCCGGGGTTGCTCTGATGTATTCACATATACGTAAAATTCCGTTCTGGACTGGCTTTCCTCTACTGCTGCCTCTTATTGCTGATGGTCTGCTGCAATTCCATTCATCTTACGAGAGCTGCAACTTCGTAAGACTGGTTACCGGGCTTGCAGCAGGTTCCGGCATCTCCGTTATAATTCTGGGCAGAGTGCCCAGGATAAACTGATATTTGTGGACTTGCGCCTTGTTTTATTATATTACG
>JAIORS010000016.1 GCA_021108005.1 Candidatus Aegiribacteria sp. | reverse complement strand
GAAAAATCTGGGATTAAAAATTACCGGTGAGATACTTGATGAACACGTAAAAAAGGCTATGGAAACTTCGTTTAAATATGCCATGGAGGATAAAGAAAATTATTTGTGGTATACAAGTTGGCAAATAGTCTTAAAAGAAGAGAACCGTAGTATAGGTGGTATCGGATTCAAAAGTTGTCCCAATGAAAATGGTGAGGTAGAGGTTGGCTATGGGATACAATCTGAATATCAAGGAAAAGGGTATATAACCGAAGTTCTAAAAGAAATAATTAAATGGGCTTTCGAGCAACCGCAGGTTTCATCTGTAATTGCTGAAACAGAAAAGACAAACATTCCATCTTACAGAGTATTAGAAAAAGTTGGGATGGTAAAATATAGAGAAACCAAACAATGTTATTGGTGGAAAATAACAGCGTAGTTGCGATGTTATGCTAAAATTAAATAAAAAACTATGAGTAATGAAATAGAAATAAAAAAAGGAAATGAATTTGATAATAATTCTAGTGATCTTGCTGAATTAATCTATGAGTCATTTAAAGAAAAAGCAGATTCTTTAATTCCCGGGGGGCGTACCAAATTTACCTGGTTATATACAACACAATTACGATAATCAACGGCATCAAAAGCAGCGATCCACGAATCAGTAGTGTTTCCTCCCATATGAATCGTCCACTCCTGAGGTAAATCCATAAATTCCATATACTCCTCCGGGAGGACGAGAGAGATAGGAAGCCCCATGTCAGCTGCTTCACGGACAATACTAAAAAGCATAGTTGTCTTCCCTGTACCCGGTTGACCCGTTACTGCAATGACACCTGGTCATCCCTGCAGAATTTCCCTGATCATCTCCGTAATGGAGGTGTCAATCTCAAGCGAGCTCAGCTTCAAAGGACAGAGTAATTGTTCCGACTTACCCATCGCTGTTCTTACTTCCGCTTACTCACCGTTTTGATCGAAAGCCTCACTTATCTCTTTTATTTGTTGCCTAATCTGAGCGATTTATTGAAATACCCCGCACTTGACACAGAGCATAAGTTATTAGTATATTACAACTTGTAAAAAATCTTGTAACAAAACAACTGTTACCCAGCAAGTGAAAGGTACTTCATATCTAATATCGCAAAAACTCAGCGTTCTGCAAGTCTCAAAATTAACAGAATCGAAGTTACAGATGATAAACTGACAAGCAGGGCGGGCCTGTCTCCATCGGTACGATACCTGGGTAGCATAGATATTTTCCCCTCCTTGGAAAAACTCTTCTGTTCAATCAAAAAGAACAGGAAGGGTCAGAAGATATACTCGATCTTCAAGCAGATTATCTGCTTTCTGGCTGACGGAACAAGTTCCCACATCTCTTACTTCGATTATTTGTTCTTTAAGGAGGAATAAGTGAGATACCGCTCGATTACATCAGCCGGAATACTCATATCAATATCCACGATAATTATGTTGACCGGATGCGGAGCTGATGAAAAAACCCCGGAACTCCCCAAAATAGAGTACAAACTGGTAATTACCGATTCGATAGGAGTCGAGATCGGTGACGACGAATACATTCTCGGATGGCCTGTAAGCCCGACACATTCACCCGATGGTAATATTGTATTTGCTGATAGAATGAAGCATGCGGTATTCATGTATACACCGGAGGGAGAATTCATCAAATCAATAGGCAGGGAAGGTGAAGGGCCGGGTGAATTCAACGGTCCGGGCGTCCTGAAATTCTATTCTGATGGAAGTATGCTGATCGATGATCGGGATGGAATCTCTTTATTTGACAGCAACTACTGTTTCGTGAACCAGATGACCTGGTCGTTTATTGCTCCATCTCTAATTACTGCTCTGGACAGTGGCGGGTTTATAGGGAAACAGATCACTTTTAAACCAGAAGAAGATAGGGTTATATGGCTTACTACTCTCGCTCGGTGGGATGATGATCAGGAACCAGCCGTGGAGTATTTCACCGTTGAATTTGAACTTGTACCGTCAGATGTATCCGATTTCTCAGATGATAGAGAGATTGAAATAATTTGCTGTGCCACTCGCGATGGGCGAATTTTCTATTCACAGTCATCAATCGACGAGTTCGTGATTCACGGCTGCGAACCTGATGGTACACCATTCCTCCATATAGAGGATGAGGCTTTTCACAGAGTAAGAAAAAGTGAGGAAGATATTCAGGCTGAAAGGGATACATGGATCAGTTTAATCCGCATGATGCGTGGAGATTCATCACTACCCAGACCATTCAAAGTTGATCCATATAGAAGAGTTATCAATGATATGTTCGTAGATGGCGGCGAAAGGCTGTGGGTAAGGCTCGGGTGCTACTCTGGAATTGTCTATCGCGTATATGACTTCAGTGGTGAGATCCTCTTCAATGCCATGGTAGAGTATGAAGGCAATCCGGCTGACCTTAACAGCTGGGAAATTACTGGTGATGAACACGGATTTCTCGCAATTAATACATCACAAGAGTATTCTCAGAAGGTTTATATGCTTACTCTGGTTGAAGCTGAATAGTGCTTCAGTTCTGATCTAACTCTTCAGCCTTCATCTTCCCTCCGCACTTAGGACATTTCAATGCATTGATATCCCAGACCTTATCGAATGCAACTCAGACTTGCGTCCAAGTAGATGCTCAGTTATCAATGACGCAGGTCAACTCTACATTGAAATGGTATATATGGAAATCCGGGACATTCAAAGGGGGAGCATGAGATATACTGTAATAGTTGCTGTTTGTTTCTTTGCACTGTTTAGTTGCGGCGATGAAGAGAACAGCGTTACTAAAACCAATGAACGAGTTGTTCCAGTCGATACGCTTGTAATAGCAATGCAGATAGGAACTGATTACGGTGATTCCACAAATACCTTCGGTATGATTTCTGATGCTGCCATAGATAATAATGGTAACATCCTCGTTCTCGACCGGATGGTTGCAGATATCAAGATGTATGACAACCAGGGCGAGTATGTAAAAAATGTGACAAGGAGAGGCAACGGACCTGGAGAACTGGTTCTGCCCTGGGACATGTTTATTTTCGGTGACGGTAGATTGATGGTTTTAGATCCCGGCAAGCAGGGATTTATAGTTTTCGATGATTCCCTTCGGTTTATCGAAGAATTACAACTCTGGCAGCAGAACCCTCCATTCCAAAGCTGCGCGGTTTCAGACAACCAGTTCGCCTCATTTAAAGCTAATCTCGATATCACTGAAACTGAGGTAATAATACACCGAATGGTGGCACTCTACACATATGCTCAGGAGAACTATGATCTGCTGCTTTGGCAAGACTCCCTGTGTCTGCTACGAGAAGATGTCAGGAATGACCGGTCGTTACTCTACAACAACCTCGAAAAACCTGTGGCGATCTGCAGTGACGGTTTGGGTATAGTGTATTTTTCCCTTAGGAATGGAGATGAGTATTCGGTCACGGGATGGGACATCGAAGGTGCCGAAATGCTGGACATCTCCCTCGACCTGCCTCATGTAGAGAAAACTATGGAAGAAATGAAAGCCGAGAGCACGTATGTTACAAGCTACGTGGCAAGTAGAGGAAATGTGGGCCCCCAGTATGAGTTCCGTCCTGACCCCCTTAAGGACATGGTTGTCAACATCAATATTGGTCCCAACGGAAATCTCTGGGTTAGAAGAGGGACCACACTAATGCCATTCTTCGACATCTTCGACCCGACAAACGGTGAGTTGTTAAGACAGGCAATATTCATTGATGATGGTTATAGCTGGA
>JAIORS010000015.1 GCA_021108005.1 Candidatus Aegiribacteria sp. | reverse complement strand
TCCAGCATCCTTCATCGTTTCCTTTCTGGCCGACTTATAGAAAAACCGCGACAGAACAACAGATTTAACCAAACACAGGGAGTCTGAACCATGACAGATTTATAACCTGTGATGGTTATTCTGAGCGTTCGGGTATAGGAGAAGAAATGAGAAAAATAGAAGAAAATTATCAACGCATAAAGGATGATAGGCGTTTATTCGATATCCGCTTCTGGCAATCCCAGGGAGATTTTGCCATTTTTAAGGCGGTAGCGGAAATGATAGATGATTATTTTTTGATTCGAGGAAAAAATGCTGACGAGTCCAGACTTCAAAGAACTATTGAAAATTTTCGAAAAGCATGATATTCGATATCTTGTAGTGGGTGGATACGCTGTAATGAAATACAGCGAGCCCCGATTCACGAAAAATCTTGATTTGTTTATAGCGACAGATCAAGATAATGCAAATGGTGTGTATGAGGCATTGAAGGAGTTTGGTGCACCTCTGGAAAATCTTACTGCAGATGACTTCACACAAAAAGGCTATTTTTATCAGATGGGAAGGGCACCTGTACGAGTCGATATTATGATGTCGATTCCAGGAATCGAGTTTGATGAGGTATGGGGTAAACGCGAAGTGGTTGAATTGGATGATCTTAAAATCCTTTTCATCTCTCGATCTGACCTTATCCGAGCAAAAGAAGCGAGCGCAAGACCACACGATAAGATCGATATTGATAAACTCAAGAAAGCCGAACAATTGGACGCACTTGACGATAAATAGCGCGCAGCTTCGCTTTGCGCCATTCATCGCGAGTGATCCAAGCCGTTGTACCAGGAAGAAATATGAAACAAAATAGAAATAAATGGGTCGTAAAAGTTCCAGAAGCTTTCTGTGATGCAGGAAGAGAGAGATTGCCGGAGTTGTTAAAGCGATGAATAATCTCAACTGTGAAACCGCAATAATTATTACCGTAAATCAGGATGAGACAATACGCTTTAAAGGGAAACAGATAACTGCTATTTCTGCATGGCGCAAGCTGCTTGAAAGGGATTAGAGTTTTGAAATGGCATTAACCCGCATTCAGGACATTTGAGAGCATCAACATCCCAGATTTCCTTCGGAAGCAGCGGTTTTAAGTGACAGCGGAGAAGCCTGTTCTTTTCGTTATTCCGTCGGGACCACCAAATCAGGTTCGACAAGAAGGAAAGGTATGGCCTCAATACTGAAATCACTTACTTCCACTTCGTAGCAGAACGTATCTTCCGCAAGTAGTTCTTTTCCATCGAACTCAACAAGCCACATTTCAGGATCATTCTGATGAGGACGCTCAAATACTATTCGCCCCTCGCCCAGCGGACCGTTCCATAGAAGTGGCTGGCACAGAGAGAACCGCAATGGTTCAAACCCGGTGATATGTGTCCACCCGAGAACAGTATATACCACCTGAACCACGATCTCTTCTTCGCCCTTACATGGAATTTCCCACACATCCGCATAGAACCGACGGGTTTCCGGTACAGCGCTCCAGAACTCTTCATCTGATTCGAAGCGTGATCTGTATTCTTCGACAGAGCGTAATTCGTGTCTGGTAATTGCTCCGCTTGCTCTCTCGTACCTGTGTATGTGAAAGTCGGAATCGGTTGATATAAAGTTCGATTCAGTTGCATCATCAAGAATATTCCTATCGACGGGGAAACCCCCAAGCATGCTTCGGGGCTCCATCAAAACTCCGTTGATCCATAAGAATTCCAGTTCCCTTATCAGCTCCGGACATACTCCCAGATCAAGACATATGAAAATGTCACTCCCTGAAACAGGTGGAATGAGTACAAGGGTTTCGCAGATTGTATAATCCCAGGTAGCATAGTCGCGCATAGATACGTTTTCAATGAGTACTGGTTGGATTGTTACATACCATGATTTCAGCACTGCATGGTTTTCGGATGATATCCCTTCGACATGACCGCTGCTGTCCGCTCTGTAAACCGGACAGAGCCAGGAAGCATACGAATAGCCTGCCAGACAAAGAATCACTAAATTTAATCGCAAACCCATTTACATCCTCCATGGTTAATGCTGATCTGTGAATCCAGAGCAATACGGGATAGTTCTACTCCCCGCCGATAGTACTGCTGTTCCGGCAGTTGGGGATGCCGGCGACACCGTACTCTTCAATTGATTGGAGTAACTGTCTGTAGTCGAGGATTTTTTCCCAAAGCAGTGAAGCTGTGATGATTATGAAGGTGCCATCGAGACCGCTGCCGAAGTCAGGCTCTCCGGTTGTCAAGTTGTACCACTGGATTTCCTCTGTGAAGGATGCCCAGAGGTCCGTTGAGAGGAGGAAGGCTTCATGGCTATCTCTGAACAGTTGTGCCTGGGCCTCGGTATTTACCAGGAAATATTCAAGCTCTGTGGCGAGGCTGTTGAGTTCACTTCTCAGTGAGTCGATATAGCAGCTCTGTCTGAGTCTCATCTCAGCGATGGGGTCTGCTGAGGCGTTGATGTATTCAGCCAGGGTCTGGGAGTGGATATCAGGTGGATCTATGGAATCAGTCAGGGCGATTGATACGAATAGAAACAGTGTTATCGGCAGGAGTTTGATAATAGCCTTCCTCTTCGTTGAATGAGGTTCAGTGTTCCGGAGATCATTCAGTGATATGGGATGGCAGGAATTCCTCCGGTGTTGCCGTTTCGCCGGGCGTTTACCTTTACCGGCTTGAAACCGGATATTCCGTTTCAACAAGGGAAATGATACTCGTCAGGTAACAGCCCTACGTGCTGGCCTGCTTATGATGATGAAATAAGCAGACTCTGGAATATAATCGGGAATTCAACTATCGGATTCCCGGTTTATATTCTCACCATCCTGCAGCTTTCCATACTGCTGCCGTCCGTTACAACCGCGAAATAAACGCCCGAAGGTACGGGAATTCCATTGTCCGAGGTTCCCGCCCATGTAAACAGCCCCGATTCAACCTGCCTTTCAAGAACGGTTCTTCCGCTCAGATCGTAAATTCTCAGGTTGCCCGCAGACGGACCGGATATCCTCAGAACAACCGGGCCGCTGAATGGATTCCGACCATTGACGGAAACGGATATCTGTGCCGTGGTTGAAGAAGAATGTCCGGCAATTCCTACAGGATCAGGAGTACAGGCCCACAGATCCCATTGAAGATCGGTATCCCTTCTTCCGTACACTGCCCAGAGTTTTCCATCAGACCATCCCAGAGAAGCGTCATTAACCGCATCTTCAGTTACCGCGACGTAGTATCCCTGCCAGGCTCCGCCAATAGAAGTATTGCAATGCAGTTCGCTGCTTCCGCAACTCCACATGGCTGTGATTATGCCTGCAGAAGATGAAGTTATTGATGGCCGTGCGCATCCGCCCGAAGATGAAACCGTTTCAGGCGCGATCCATCCGCTTCCGCCTCCGTGGGAACAAAGAATTGCTCCGTTATCATCCTGCCATGCCACCCAGTACTCGCTTCCATCACTGGTAATACAGGCGTACCGGCTGTTTTCGGTACTTGATGAGATAACTGTCTCAGCACCGAATGGTCCGGTGTCCGGTGCGTCACGGAAGCAAATAACCCAGTTACCGTTGCGTCTTGCATGGTAGACAAGGCCAAATCCGTTCCCCCCAAAGGCAACATCAGGGTAGCGCTCTTCACCGTTCTCAGCTGATAAAGTATAAATCGATGACCAGGCGGAACCTGTCCAGAAAACTCCCTCTATATCCGTTGAGGCGTTCTGCCATTTCTGCCAGACCAGCCACGTATGACCGTTGCCTCCATCCATCGCGGGTTCTACTTCGAAGGGATCACCATCGGTTAAAATCGTTTCGTTAACCCACGAGGATCCGTTCCATTTGGACACATATATATCGTAACCCTCGTGATTATTCTGCATGCTCTGCCATGCTGTCCAGACATTCCCCAGGCCATCACCTCCAACTGTGGGATGCCAGTCCCAGTATTCATGGTCGCACACGGCGATGGGTTGAACCCATGTATCACCATCAGAATGGGTAGCAAGAATATTGGCCCGTACAGGATCGGAAGAACCACAGACGGCAAAAAGGTTTCCGGAAGAAGGATCGTAATATGTGTCCACCCTTCCCTGAGTATGAAGGCCGTCTGTCAGGTCATAGGAAAGCCAATTATCCGAACCGGATGTTCCTGAACCTGTGCCACCGATGGATATGAAGTTGGTGGTTCCCGTTCTCGGTTTTAAAGTGGGATCCCCCAGGAGAACGGCTCCGTCCTCATTGTACATATTCGATGCCAGCCATGTTCTGAAGGCAATGCCCAGGCAGTTCCCGGAAGCCAGTGACTGGTAGTACTCCTGGAAATCATTGGTATAATCCACTTTAGCCTGGGCAAGTACTGCAAGACCGTACGAATCACACCAGATGTAACTGTTGGCCAGATTGTCTACTTCGGTCCATCGACCGTTCGAACAGCAGTTAAGAACGTAGAAGAACGCGTGGGGATCAAGAGGAGGAACTTCAAAGCCGTTAAGTGTACCTGCTCCCTCCGGCGGTGCACCCGTGTGAAAACTGCTTCCCCAGGGGCTGGAGTGAGAGATGAGATGTACCCACTCGTAACCGTTTAGAAGCTCCGCCCTGAAATCATCAGCATTCGTGCCGGTTGGACTGGTTTTTCTTACAACCGTTGTATAAAGATCATCAAGAGATCCCGTAAGTCCGGTGAATGCTTCCTCGTACGCGAGAGCTCTGTCCGGAAGGGACAGGGCACCGGTTCTGTACGCATGGTTCTTTGCGAAGTAATCGTTCAGAAGGTTCACAGTTCCACCGAATGAGAGGTAGGTGGGAGTAAGCCTTCCAACCCAGATTTCCGGTCCTCCGCTGCTGTAAGATTCGTAAAGTCCATCTGCGTCAGGATCGTTCCATGTACCGTTCATATCCATCAGAAAAACATCAACCGGATATTCACCGTACCCTGAATCCATCCAACCGGTGGGTATGTCCCCTATGCATATAGCTCCGGCAAGTACTCCACCTGCATATTCGGTTATCAGATCGTTCCTTATATCTTCTGCGCTGCCGCCTGAGATCAGCCATGTTTTTACATCGTAACCATCGATTTCCAGATCCGACTGAAATGTCGATAATGCCGAGTTGATACCTGCGCTGATTCCCTCTTCAACAAGTAGAACGACTGTCAGTCCTTTCGCTCCGAAGGTTTCAGCAGCTAACGTTCTACTATAGGGTCCCCTTGCCCTTGAAAGCTGGATTCGCTCGGAGGTGGACATGGGAATGCGGTTCTTGGAATCCATATACTGTATGGGGATACCCTCCGGAACTGCAATTCCAATGGATGTCCATACAACAGCGATTATCAGCGCAATGATCAGGCGGTTCATAGTTATCTCCTATTCCAGTGATCCGACTTCGGCTTCAACGGCTTCAAGCATTTCGCAGGATCTGACAACTTCGGCCATTTTTGTATGATCAGGATAAAGTGGTCTATCTTCTCCAAGATGATCGATGTGCTTTCTTATGATATCGTATGCGGCCCGGGTACCCTTTCCGGGCTTGTAATCCCTCTGATCGAGACCATCAGCCGCTGCGATGAGTTCAATCCCCAGAATTCCGTATGCGTTTTCAAGAATCTGATGATTCTGGATGGCGGTATTCATGCCCATACTTACGAAATCCTCCTGGTCCGCGGCCGCCGGGATGGATGCGCAAGCAGAAGGGGCGGAGAGGGCTCGCTGTTCAACTATAAGCATTCCGGCAGTGTACTGGCTCAGCATATGGCCGCTGTAAAGGCCCGGCTTTTCAGCAAGGAACGGTGTAAGCCCGACAGAAAGAGCAGGGTTAAGTATTCTATTGAGCCTTCTCTCGGACATTACCGAAACCATAGTAATAGCCGCGCCCATCATATCCATCGGAAGTGATACGGGTGTTCCCTGGAAATTGGCTCCTGTCAGAACCAGATCTTCTTCAGGGAAGAATATTGGATTGTCTCCAACTCCGTTCAGTTCGATCTCAACCTGACTCCTTGCGTATGCAAGTGCATCGTGTGCCGCTCCTATGACCTGGGGAGTGCTTCTCATGGAGTACGCGTCCTGAACCTTCTTCTTGCCACCTTTCAGGAGATCACTTCCCGCAATGCATTTCATAAGTGCATTTGCAGTCCGTACGGCACCTGAGAAACCCCTGGCTTTATGCAGTTTTTCGTTGTATGGCTTGAAATTGGCCATCAGGGCTTCAAGGCTCATGGCAGCGGCAATTTCAGCCTGCTTCAACCAGCGGTTCATATCGTAAAGATGGATTGTATTCATAGCGTTTAAAACATTTGAACCGTTTATGGTTGCAAGGCCGTCCCGAGCATGGAATATCTCGGGCGAGAGTCCCGCCCTTTTCAATGCCTCTCCTCCGGGGAGGAGCTCGCCGTTGTAGAAAGCTTCACCTTCACCTATGACAACAAGAGCAATCTGCGACATGGGCGCGAGATCACCACAGGCTCCAACGGAACCCTTCTGGCAAACGAAGGGTGTGACACCCTTGTTCAACATATTCACAAGCATCTGAGTTATTTCAAGCCTCATCGCGGAATGTCCCTTTGCGTGAACATTTATCCTTGAAGCCATTGCTCCACGGACATACTCAAGAGGGGCGGGATCACCGATTCCGGCAGCGTGGTTGTATACGAGATACTTCTGGAACAGCTTTACTTCTTCATCGTTTAGAAGGGTTTCAGAGAATTCGCCAATACCTGTATTCACACCGTACATGATTTCGTTCTTTTCAAGTTTTCTGGTTATCATGCCCCGGCAGAACCTGATTCTTTCTTCAGCCGCGGGAGAAAGCTCAACTTTCTCTCCGTGACGCGCAATTCTGATGAGTTTTTCAACTGTGAGACCGGTTCCATCGATAATTATAGCCATCTGATTCCTCCCTGGAGGGTTGTATGATATTAGTATGTACGTTACATATTCGATGAATATAGATACCCTCAAAGCCAAGAACAACCGGGGACGTACCATACTTCTTCAACTTGTATGACCTGTTATATGTAAAAGATATATACATTAGTGCTATAAATAACATTTGACTTGAGGATACTATATTTGGTGTTTTTCAGTAAATAGACCGAACATTTCATCTGCTTCACTTTCATTTTAATCCATCGCTATTTGACAAATTGAACTTCCCTGAAATATTTATGTAGTACCTATACTTTCGATGAAAGGCAGTATGTAAATGGAGAATTATCAGGATTCTGTGGATTTCACTGAAGGCAGACGCAAAACCGGTATGCTTATCATCACAGATGTGGGAAGTACAACAACAAAGGCGCTTCTTCTGCAAAGAACCGATGATAACAGTCTTCGGTTCGTTAATAGCGCTGATGTTCCAACTACAGTGGAAAAACCCTTTGAAGACGTTTGCGTTGGAGTTGCCAGGGCAATCAATAAGCTGGAATCCTTAACCGGAGAAAACCTTTCGCGTGGCACCGGTATGCCTTCGGTTCCCTACCTTTCAACAAGTTCTGCCGGGGGCGGCCTGCAGATGATTGTTTTCGGTCTCACTTCCGTTGAGACCGGTAGAATAGCCGAAAACACAGCAAGTAACGCGGGGGGAGTCATCTTGAAAATGATTTCCATCGATGATAACCTTCAGGCTGTAGAACAAATGCTGGCAATTCAGAATCTTCACCCGGATATGATTATGCTCGCGGGTGGAACCGATGGTGGTGCCGTAGCCGGAGTAGTTAGACTTGCGGAGCTTCTGGCCTTATCCAAACCTCAACCGAAATTCCGACAGACGATGAAAATACCCCTGGTCTACTGTGGCAATATCGAAGCAAGGGAATTCGTGAAAGAAGTCCTTGAAGATAGTTTTGACGTCCATATTGTAGACAATGTGCGTCCCTCGATGGAGGAATTGAATACTGAGCCTGCCCGAAATGAAGTACACAGGCTTTTCATGGAAAACGTTATGGAAAGAGCTCCCGGTTACTCGGAACTGAAGAACTACGTGGTTTCGGATATTCTACCGACACCGTCCGGAGTAGAGAAAATTCTCAGACTTTATGGCGCGCATATTCAGGAAAGCGTTCTTATGATGGATATGGGCGGAGCGACAACTGATATCTTTTCCTGCATAACGGGTGAATACTCAAGGACTGTAGCAGCCAACACCGGAATGAGTTACTCCATAGCTAACATTCTATCAAAGTCAGGTATTGAAAGACTAATGTATTATCTACCCCGGGAGTTCGATGAAAATATTGTTCGAGATTACATCTACAACAAAACGATCTTCCCCACATACGTTCCTGAGAACGAGTCGGAAGAACTTGTCGAACAGGCTGCTGCCATCTGCGGTACCGAAACTTCATGGAGAGAACATCTTGATGCTTGCTACAAAACCAGTCGTATTGGATTTCTTGATAAACTAAAATCCCAAAACAGGAAGATGTTCGAGGAAACGTTCCTCACGTCAGAAGAAGAGCCTTTTAATCTTTCTGATATTGGACTCATAATCGGTTCGGGTGGTGTCGTTTCTCATGCGGACAGGAACAGGGCTTTCTGGATACTGGCAGAGGGCTTCAAACCCTTTGGTATAACCAAACTTGCAATTGACAGAGATTTCAGAAGTCCACACCTTGGTGTTCTATCGGAAATTGACGGTGAAGCTGCTTTGTCTCTATTTCTGAAAGAGTGTCTTGAGGATATCGGATGGGTCGTAGCCCCCTTCGGTAGTTTCAATAATGGTGATGCTGTTCTTGAAGTTGTCAAAAGAAATACCGGAGAATCATGGAAACTCTCCGCTGGAGACATTTTATATCTTAACTCAGGAAAAAATCTGGAATTTATCCTTCAGGAGAAGGTTTCACTGGGAAACGGCTCCAACCATCTAGATACAGAATTGCCTGTTCTGATTGATTGCAGGGGGAGGGGAGAAAACATTATCAAAAAATCCCTCGCATTTTCAGG
The DNA here is from genome assembly GCA_021108005.1 of Candidatus Aegiribacteria sp. Lineage (NCBI taxonomy): Bacteria > Pseudomonadati > Candidatus Aegiribacteria > Candidatus Aegiribacteria sp. The sequence continues at coordinate 1,928 of JAIORS010000015.1, read as the reverse complement.
TATACCTGAATTCACTCATCCAATTGATAGATTCCACTGTTCTATCCGCCCGCAATACAGTGAGCTTGTAACCGGAGAATGGGAGATGGATTACAGGCTTCCCTACAAAGGTTCTCTTTTTGTTGAGCAAGGGGATAAAGTCGAACCTGGAAGTGTATTGGGAGAAAATAAGTTCGATCCGCCAAAACTTTACATGGTGGACCTGAACAGAATCCCGGGATACGACAGGCATCTCTCGCCGGAGGAAATCCGTAACGGACTTCTGATTAAGGAAGGCGACAGAGTCAAGCTCACCTCTCCGCTTTACAAAGTACACAGGGAAGGTCTTCAGGGTTTCGATTTCACTTTTCATTCACCTGTAAGGGGAAGGGTAACCAGGATCGAGAAAAACGGTATCATAATCATCAGGGAAATACAGGATTACGATGAAATACCCCATATAATAGATATTGTGAAACCTCTTGGCATCAAACCAAAGCATATCAGGGGTTACCTGAAACGCAAACTGAACGAGTTCGTGGAAGCCGGCCAGGTCATCGCATCAGACATATCAAGGGGTAAAGCTGTACAAGTGCATTCACCCACCAGCGGAATACTGAAGAATATTGACACCAAGGAAGGCACCGTAACCGTTCAGTACGACATTAACCCGGTAAAGATGATATGCCACGTCTCCGGTACTGTATCCGATATTCTTCCCGATCATATGGTGCGGATAAAAGGAAGCGGAACAAAATTGAACGGAGTGATAGGTTTCGGAGGCGAAAACAGTGGAGAACTACATAAAATAGAGAGCATCCAGAATAATCGGTTTCAGAAAAATTGTGTCGTTTTTTCCAAGGATCCCATTAACCTGGAATTCCTTAGACTCGCTTCGGATGCAGGAGTTTCAGGAATAATCGCTCCATCTATACCCGCTTCCGATTGGGTTAATTACAATGGAGAGGAACTTGGAGTAGCGATAACTGGTGATGAGGAAATTCCTTTCACACTTGTTCTGACATCTGGCTTTGGAAGTTTCAAAATGAATGAGGAGTGTGCAGAATTCCTTGAAAGTTCCATTGGATATACTGTCTGTCTCTCGGGGAGAACGCAGATCAGGGCTGGTGTCACAAGACCCATGGTAATAGCCTGAGTAGCCGCACCGATACTGTTACCGGTTCGGATGCCGGTAAGGATAATTGGTTCCACGAACCGGAATATCATCTTATGGTGGCCATGCTTAATTTGAAAATAGTCCACACTATCCAGCGTCAATTCCATTTCCGTTCTTGACTTCAACTGAAGAAACTGAGAAAATAGGAACTGAAAAGATGTATTAAGCGCTGATACTGTTACTACGAAAAATCAAGCATCCTTATGTTTAATTGCTATACTATAGAGGTGTTGTCAATTATTTAGGACTTAACAGATGATAATAAACAACCTACAGGTAAGGAATATTTCTACAAATTGAAAGCCTGAAAATACAAAGAAACAAAAGTTTTAGAACAAATTGTAAAGGAGATAATAGTGAAAAAGGAAGTTACTTTATTTGGAATATTCGTATTAATCATTACACTTAATACTATGCTTTTTGCATCTGATACCTCGCTTGAGATAGTGACTGAAGCTCAAAGTCTTCCGGATGGATGGATGATTCCCTCTGAAAATTTCTTGGAACCAACAGATTTTGGGGAAAATGGAACTATTCAGTATGTAGGAAGTTGTATGTGGCAGCAAATGAGTGATGTCTTTGTTTGTGGTGATAGCGTCTGGTGTTCATTTCAGGATGGACTCTGGCTTATCGACATATCAGATATTTCAGATCCTGAATTTTTATCCAGGATTTACACCCCATCATACACTTTAAAACAAGGTCAGATAATGGGTGTGAATGATATTCTAATAGAAGGGGATTATGTTTATATAGGCGACCACGAAGGCGT
>JAIORS010000014.1 GCA_021108005.1 Candidatus Aegiribacteria sp. | reverse complement strand
CGTTCAAAAGTGAATTAAGCACCGGAACCACAGAAAACAGACATAAGGAGAGAAAATGAAAACTAGACTGTTTGCATACTCACTGTTGTCCTTTCTCCTGATTCTGATCACATCCTGCAAAGAAGGTGGTGATTCTTCAGATGAATTGGCGGAGTCGTCCGTTCAGCCTAGACTGGAAATAGTTCTTTCATTAGGGGAGGAAATCGGAGACAGTTGCTATGTTTTCGGTGATATCACCGATGCATGCATTACCCTTGATGGCAACATTTGGGTTCTCGATGGAATAACAAACAAGATTACTGTTTATGACTTCTCAGGCAATTTCCTGTTCAGGGCAGGGGGCATCGGTGAAGGACCGGGTGAATTTCAGCATCCCTTCTGCCTGACATCCCTTTCGGATGCAAGGGTGCTTGTCAGTGATCCGCCTCTTACAAGAGCTACTTTCTTTAATACTGATCTGATGGTTGATACTATAATATCCGGGTTTATTCCTTGGTCTCCTGATAGAACCGCTCCCTGTGCTGATGGATCATTTACCGGGTGTTTAAGAACCTTTGACAGGGAAAACTCGATGTATGGACATCTTCTTGCTCTCTGGGATCATTCTCCTCAGCCGGAAAGAGAATACTACAGGAGAGAATGCCCTTTCAACCGGGAAAGGCTTCGTGAATCCACCGAGGAGAGTCAGATTGTCTTCACATCCGATTTTCAGGGCAGGGTGTATGTGACTGCTTACTCGTACAGCAACTTCAGTATAGAGGTCTTCGATTCCACGGGGAACCTGCTTTATTCCATTGAGGAGGAGAGGGAACCAGCACCAAAACCTTTGGAGGAGATCGAGAATGAGCGGGAAGCAATGCGCCGCCAGCTTCAAAGTGAAGACGCACCGCCCGATATGCAGTGGAACCCCGCAGAATTCCGGTGCATGATTCCACTGCGTGGGCTTGGAGTAGACGCCCAGGAAAGACTCTGGGTACGGGACGGCAGAGAGTCACTGCCAGTGTTCGATGTGTATACGGACGGAGAACTTCTCTTTAGAACATCTCTTGATGAATCAGTTGAGGACATTGAGAACCTGAGAGTGAAGGTTACTCAGAGAGGGATTCTTGCATGGTCGACGGATCCTGAGTGCTATCCTCAGCTACATATTATCACGGTTGCGGAATAGAAGAAATTACCTTGTGGGTTTCCCTGATGTAATCGAGCTTATCAAGAAACACGGAGGTGTAGATTCAAAGGCAGGATCTTTCTTCAGAACAATGTCACAGAAATGATATTGAACAAGCAACCTGAGGATATAAGTCTTCGAACGAAAGCTGGTGAGAATTGTGTATAATGTTGCGAACCAGGAATAATGGTATTTTAGTACTTGGCTGATTCATCAAAATCAACAAACCAATTCCGAGCAATTAGGGAATATTATCTAAACATAAGATACAGTAGATTGCTCACCGTTTCTCGAGTCTTGTGGTCAAAGTTCCAAGATACTATCATTACTTGCGTGAGTAATATGAAATGACAAGAAAAAGAATTTGAACCAGCGGCTGCAGTGGAATTGCCACCGCGTATTG
>JAIORS010000013.1 GCA_021108005.1 Candidatus Aegiribacteria sp. | reverse complement strand
CGGACAGAGCACAGGTTATCGAGATGGACGAATCTTCCGATACTGAAAGAACATCTGTATGTGAAAGAACGGTTGAAACGGTACCGGCAACAATACTGCACGATGCTGTTCCTTCAGAGGGTAATCCTGAATGTCTGACCGATGGTTCTATTGAAGTACGCTACAGGCCATCTTCCGGAGCTGACGCTGTTGTCATCGACCTTGGTGAGGAATGCACTGTAACTTCAGTTATTTCTGAGAGAATATCAGATACTTCTCTTGATGTAAGTTCGCTTACGGATGAATCCGTTCTTAATGTTGAGACTGTTCCGTTAATTGAACCTTCTCTGTTAATAGAAGTAGCCGGTTCTGACAGGGATTTCTATCCATTTGCCACAGAATCACGCAGCGGTACAGATGATGTTCGTTACGTAAGAGTATGCGGAGCTTCGGGTCTTTCAGAGGTCAGTGTTTACGGCAGCAGAAGCACTGATTCAGGGGTTTTATCTACTGAGATCACCCGCAGTGTTGAAAACGAAGGCTGGATGTTCGCCATTCCAGTTGTTGAATACTCCGAAGAAGCTTCGGTGAAGATCTACGATATTTCCGGCCGCATGATCTGGAGCGGTCATGCTGAATCGGGAAGTGTTCTTCACTGGGACGGTTTTACCGATAACGGAACAGCTGTTCCCAACGGCGTATACCTTCTTCAGTGCAGCATCGGTTCCGAAGTCAGCACCGGGAGCTTTGTTGTGAGGGGGAATTAATTAGTAGAGTCGTTAAAAGCCCCGCCTTCTTAAAGGGAGGCGGGGTTTCAATGGTGATTATTTCGACGAGAGATTGAAAACCCCATCCCATTTATCCGGATCATCAGCGTACTCTTCGATCATTTGTCCGCATCTTTGCGCCATTATCATCGATGTCGGATCTCCTTCGGAAGAGAACTTCTCTGCGGCGGCTCTGAAATCACCTTTTCTGTAAAGATCCAGAGCGCTTGAATACTCGCGGAGAAGTGTTTCTAGTTCATCCGTTATTTCATCGCGACGGCATTTCAGTTCGTACACCTTTACCGGTATCTGCTGACCGACAACGCGGATCGTATCCAGTTCGCGGAAAACGAATTGATTTTGGGCATTCTTGAAAGTATCTTCGGGAACCATTATGGAGGTATCGTAAACCTTATTGGCACCCTCAAGCCTTGAGCCAAGGTTGACTGTACTTCCAATGGCGGTGTAGTCGAATCGTTTTGATGAACCCATGTTGCCTACAACCATGTCACCGGTTGAAAGACCTATTCTCGTGAATATTTCAGGGTAGCCCTCCAGCATTAACTGTCGGTTCATCTCAACATGGGCTTCATGGCATCTGAGAGCTGCTGAGCACGCTCTGACTGCGTGATCTTCCAGTGGCAGAGGGGCACCCCAGAATGCGATAATGGCATCACCTTCGAATTTGTCTACAGTGCCGCCTGTTTCCAGTATAATATCGGTCATGATCGTAAGGTAACGGTTAAGAAGTGATACAAGATCTTCAGGTGTAAGCTTTTCCGAAAACCCGGTGAATCCTCTGATATCGGAGAAAAAGGAAGTCATGGAGCAATAGGAAAGTTGATCTAGTGGAATTTCCACAATTCCACAACCTGTTCACAAAGCAGTCCAATCGTCGCAATAAACCTCCGATTCCAGACTGAAACTGACCATACGATGTGAAACACCCGCAGTCAAAGATCGTTGCCGATAGATATGCACTGGAGACTCAACATACGGATGTACGTCCCCACTGAAGTCGGATCCATGAGTTATTACCCAACCTCTATTTCAGGAACATCGTCCTGCCATGGAATGTAATCCGCACTGGGTTCACATACCAGTTCCAGTGGCTCTGGAGGGGGTCTTGGGTCTTCCCAGAGATAAAGTGTTTCAGGATGCGTCTGATGACAAACGGTTGCTCTATGAAAGAGATGACCTTCATCTGTCCCCCGCACTTCAGACACTTCAATACATCAATGTCCCATACCTTCTTGAGAAGAGCAACCCACATCTGTCTTCTGCGGCGGGAGCATGTGGAACGATCACAGGAAGATGCAGATTTCTCTTCGGTTGCTGCTGCAGGTAAGATATCCTGGTGACGTTCACGGCCACGCCATGCCTGGCTGTAGGACCCGTAATAGATAACCTGCTTGGCTCCCTTCCTTGGGACATGAGATGTTATCCGTGCTATCCATACCAGGGGATCTGAAACATTGAAGTTCCTGGCAAGAGTGGGGTGAAAATGCTCTCCCCTGTAAAGTACAGTGTCCGAACCTTCGTTGAAGCTCATCCTCTCAAGGGAGAATGGTGCCCTTGATATGTTATTCGCTCAGGGTCTTACGACCATCGGCATCACAGGCTTTAATGGGCTTGCCGCAGTGAACGCTGAAGCCGCTGCGCTTCCAAGAACGCATGTTCGTTGCAAGCTCCTCTGAGATAATTGACCTGGAATTGAGGGATATTGATATTCAACAGGCATCCTGTGGTTTATTGCAGAAGTAAATAGGAAACCTGTGTGTGCTTTTAATCAAAAATATTTGAGAATTCAAAGGATTTTGTATATTCTCTGCTTCTGATTTAAATCAAGGGGGGATCGTGGTTTATTTTCTTGTGTTTTTGTATTTGATTTCTGTAAATGATGGTGAAGTGTGTGCTGTTTCAGATTTGCCAGGCAACATGGATTTTGAGACAGAGTGTGCTGACTCTCTGCTGTTCAACTGGGTCTGTAACGAGGCCGGCTTTGAGTTTGTTTATGATTCCACGGTATTCCGAAGCGGTTCCCGGTCGGGCAGACTTGATTTTGTTGAGCCTGGTGAATACATGGGAAACCTTTTAAAAAAGATTCCCTTTTCTTATCAGGGAGAGGAAATTGTTTTTTCCGGCTATTTCAGGAAATCTCTTCTTGATGAAGAAAGCTCTTCAGGATTTTACATGCTTCTCCAGGATTCCCTGGGAAATTATCTTGAGTACAATTACACTGCGATTGAGGATTCAGCCGATATTTCGGAATGGCAGCGTTTTGAAATAGCAGTGAGAAACTGTAACTTTGCCGATTCCCTTTCTTTTGGTGTGTATCACATTGGACCCGGCAGCATCTGGATCGATGATTTTGAGTTATCTGTAGACGGTAAGCCCATTACTGAGGCTCTTAGCCGTCCTGAGTCTGCTGTACTTGCTGATAATGAGTATGATGCCGGTTCGGGAATTGTAATCGGTGAGGTGAGCCCTTTCCAGCTGGAGTCGCTTGCACAACTGGGTAAGGTATGGGTATTTCTGAAGTACCACCATCCTCATATCTGTCGCGGGGAAGTAAACTGGGATTACGAGCTGTTCAGGACGATGCCCAGTGTTCTTCAGGCTTCAACTTTCGAGGAACGGGAGCAGGCACTGCTTGGGTTGCTTGACGATCTTTCACCGATTGAGCCCCATGAATGCGTTGATATCAACCCGGATGAAGTTCGCCTCGCCACAGACCTGTCCTGGATTGATCACTCAGAGCTGGGCGTTACTCTTGCCTCAGCCCTTGAGACCGTATACACCGGAAGGCATCAGGGCTCCAGCTTCTATGTGCGATTCACTTCGCTTCCTTCCTTTTTTGAGGAAAGCTATAAGGATATGGCTATGCCTGACACAGGTTTCCGGCTCCTTGCATTGTATCGGTACTGGGGAATGATCGAGTACTATTTTCCCTACAGGTATGCAACAAACAATATCTGGTCGGATCAGATCAGGATAAGTCTTCCTTCCTTCATCGCTGCAGGAAGTCCTCTTGAGTATCAACTGGCAGTGCAGCAGCTTTTCGTTTCATTAGGAGATTCCCATGCCAGCCTTCTAGTCGAACCTGAAGCTTTTGCAGGGTTTCTGGGTGAATACGCAACCCCCCTGCACCTTTACCATATTGATGGCAGCTGGGTGGTGGACGGCTATACTCATCCTTCCGCCGAGGAATCACCTGTTCGGGTCGGTGATGTTATCCTGTCCTGTGACAGAATACCACTCTCCGAAATAGCCGGGAAACTGAGGCCGTATGCACACGGCTCCAACGAGGGATCGCTGCTAAACATAATGGGACGATACCTGCTTCGCGGCAACACAAATTCCACGCTGCTTGAGATATCCCGTGGTAATCAGATCACTGAAGTGACAATGACAAGGGTTCCTGTGGAGGAGATAGACAGAAAATATTGTGAGGTCCCTGCCACAGGCGAAACCGCATATTCCATCATGGATGAAAACATCAGCTATGTTCATCTCGGTACTCTGTTGCGTTCTGATGTTCCCGGTTTGAAAGAAGCTTTTCGAGAGACCTGCGGGCTGGTACTGGATCTAAGAAACTATCCTTGCGACATGCCTCTTTTCGATGTGGCCAGCTACATTATTCCCGAACCGACACCTTTTGTACTGTTTTCAAGATGTGATTCCGACAATCCGGGTTCTTTTTACTGGGACGAACCGGGCATTGCCGGTGGAGGTGATCCAGATCCATATACCGGTAGAGTAGCTGTGATTGTAGATGAGGGCACAGCAAGCTGCGGTGAGTTTCATGCAATGGCATGGAGACTTGCTCCTGAGGCCAGGGTGTTCGGTCACGCCACATGCGGAGCTGACGGAAATATCGTTAATTTTTATCTCCCCGGGGGAATGTACAGCAGATTCACCGGACTCGGGGTTTATAACCCCGACAGCACTGAAACCCAGAGGGTTGGAATCATTCCCGATGTGTTTGTGAATCCAACAGTATCCGGTCTTCAGGCCGGTCGTGACGAATTGCTTGAAACCGCTGTGAAGTGGGTTCTCTCTACTGATTAATCGGCTATCAGTCAGCAGGTGTCAGTGATCAGGGCATGCACATGAGGATTCCAGTTGGCCATTCCCCCGAAGGTCTTCCGCGTCCCAGGCAGTCCGGCAAGACAACATTTGTTCAGATGACTTTCCCGGAGAAGGCCTATAGTGTCCTTCAGTATCCGGACGTGCGTCGCATGGCCGCCGAAGATCCACGCAGTTTCTTTGCGGAATGCCCCGATGGCGGTATAATCGATGAAGTACAGCGAGTGCCTGATCTATTGTCCTACATATGTTGATATGAGTTAAACATATTTTGGAGGTGTAATTCATAATGAAGAAAACATTTTTGACAGTCTTCATTCTGGTCATATTCACAAGCATTGCGATTGCTAACCAGGATACGCTCTACCCGACTGATGACGCCGATGTGTGGCAGGACACGCCCGGTACTAATAGAGGCTCTGAACAAAATTTCCAGGTTGGTTGTATTTCATCCGGGTATTGGAGAAATTCTCTAATAAAATTCGACCTGTCGCCGTATTCAGGGGCGACTATCAATAACGCTACTATACGGTTAATGGTTTTTACCTCATGGGGTGATTTCCCGACGGATGAAATCAATATTTCCCGGAACAACGCTGATTGGGACGAGTTGACTGTAACCTGGAATAACAAACCTGGTTTTGCTGAGTATGTCCCCATAACTGCACCATCAATCCTTTTTGAATGGTGGGAAATCGATGTAACGGGTTGGGTTCAGGATATTGTGGATGGGACTGATCCTAATTACGGCTTTCAAATATATCAGGACGATACAGACTATGCGGGATTTTCTATGAGAACGAAGGAGGGTACGGTTGATCCGGAGCTGGTGTTGGAGTATGTACCGTCTTCCCTTGAATCCACAACTTTCGGCAGGATAAAGTCTCTATTTAATTAGTGATGTCTTCTACGTCTGGAGTATGAGGAACGGTCTTTCATCGATGCCGTTTGGAAGTTCGATGGAATCAGCATCCCATACATCTGCAGAACACGAAGAGCCAGCAGTATTCCAATGCTTCAGCAGGTCACCCGCGATCGGCGGATACTCAATCTGGCACCAGGAGGTGGATACAGTTATCAGAAAAAACAGAATCAATGTTGTTTTCATGCAATTTTATCCCAAGAATCAGTAGACTTTTCTGCTGTGTCCCCGTGCTACCAGTCGAAGTATTCCAGAGTGGGAGTATGTTCGTCGTCCGGAATGAGCTGCTCCCCGTTGCCTCCGGATGCGTCTATCAGAATCAGTCGGTGGTCCATTCCAATCAGATATTCCGCAGGATTCAAGATGAAGCCCATCCTCAGAAATAGAATGCTGGCTCCGTCCCGGGAGAACACGGGAAGCCCTGCGGCATACTCCACATTTGTCAATTCCTCAATATTTCCATTGAGATCAACACTTCGTACATTCCAGGGAATAAACTCGTCCCATGAGGATGCAAAGACTTCGGGATCAGTCATTTCGATCCAGAGCCTTGATCCGGCATAGTGGCTGAAGACTATACTCCTGCTGTCAGGACTCCAACTTGGGTCATGATCCGACTCACATCCAACTGTTGATGTCAGTCTATTTTGCCCGGTTCCATCGGCGTTCATGACGAAGATCTCCTCACGAGCAGACTGCTGACTATCTCGATTTGACTTGAAGGTGATCATAGAGCCGTCAGGTGACCATTCAGGATCGTTATCCTCCCATACCGAAGTAGTGAGCTGCGTCAGATCTGTACCATCCGTCTTTATCGTGTAAATATCAGCAGCTCCAGCAGGGGCTCCAAACTCGTTCCTGAATGAACCGAAAACAAGTAAGCTGTCTCCTGGTCCCCAGTCGGGGTGCGCATCGATTACTCCGTTGTTGGTCAGGCGCGTGACTCCCCCACCGGATATATCGGCAGTATAGAGTTCCCATGTAAGTTGATTGTTTTCCTGGCCTGCCTGATAAGCTATCATTGTCCCGTCACGGGAAAGTGCTGGATTATTCTCGTGCAGGGAATTGTGGGTTAGTCGTGTGATCTCACCACTCTTATTCAATACGTAGAGCTCTCCCTCCTGTGAATCCGCTTTGGACATGAAAACTATCACGTCATTGGGTTGCTGGAACCAGGATTCAAGTGGATCGGAGGGTCCTGTCGAATCTTCACCGCAGCCGATCAGTAAAAGAAGATAAACATGTATAAGTATCAGCAGCCGCTTAGTCATAGAATACTCCCCGTCCATATTGTTCATCAATGAGTATCAGTGACCGATAACTGATACTGATCCGGGAAAGCCTTATGATTCAGCGACTGCTGCCGGATTACCTGGAACAAAAAGCTTTATTGAAATCACCCCGTACAGGATTTGAATGTGTTTCCTCGAATTTGATTCCGGCTGTTTCAATAGTAGGAAAGTGGATTTTCCGCAATCTCTTGATTTGCTTGCAAAGCAGTACAATCGTCGCAATAAACCTCCGATTCCTTCCTGAAACTGACCATACCACCTGAGAAACCGCCAGTCAAAGATCGTTGTCGGCAGATATGCACTGGAGACTCAGCATACGGATGTAAGTCCCCACTGAAGTCGGATCCTTGAATTATTACCCAACCTCTATTTCAGGAGCATCGTCTTGCCATGGAATGTAATCCGCATCGTGTTCATATACCAGTTCCAGTTGCTCTGGAGGGGGTCTTGGGTCTTCTCAGAGATCAAGATGTTTCAGGATGCGTCTGATGTCTCAGTATAATTCAATGCATCACGCGAAAGACTATCCCCTTCTTTCCAGAAAGCCCAAAACGCAGGAGTATTCAGAAATCGAGAAAGTACTCCTGTCTCTTGGATTCGAATATGGCTGGACGCAGGATACGGTAACCTCTCCGAATAACTATCTCCCTGGAAGTGATTTTATTCTATATGAGTTTCATTGACCTGCGATCACAGGTTATGTATTCTCAATAATGGTAGATAATTGTTTCTGTATTTAGAAAGAAGAAGGTAACAAATGAAGCTGTCACTTATTTTACTGATACTTGTTTTCTGTTTTTCAGTAACGGGTCAATGGCTGGAACAGACAGACTGGTCCGGAGGCCCTGGAGAGCAGGGACCCCAGTACGATTTCTATAATGCTTTCTGGATCAGCCAGCAGATAAACTGGTCAACGACAGGTAAAATATCTCTGGAATTCGAGAGGGCACAGCACAACCTCTCTGAATCCGGTCTCCCGGCAAACTTGGATTTCCCGGATACCGGGACTCTTGAATCCTCTCTTGTGTGGATGCCGATGGGAACAGACTGGGAAATCGCATGGGGCAATATTGAATGGATTTCAAATGAACCTGTGAACACATCAGTCAGTTTTCAGCTGAGAACAGGTATGACTCCGGAAACTATGGGAGAATGGACCGATCCGATAACGGAATCGGGGACTTTCCTCGGCGCCATTCTGCCTGACACGATTCTGCTTATCCAGTACAGAGCCAATCTGAATACTACGGATTCAAGTGTTACACCGGAACTGGAATGGGTTCAGATAGAAGGATGGTATCCCGGAGGAATAGAAGATCCTTTTTCCAGTGGCGATCAATATGAAGCTCTTTCGATAACACCAAATCCATCGTTCGGCTCAGTTACAGTAAATGTGAATCTCTTATCATCCGAATCTTTCGTATATCTTCGCATGTATGATCTTGCCGGAAAACTGATAAGAACAGCATTTGAAGGAGAATTGCAGCAGGGCAGCCATTCATTCATAATGAACGAATTCACTTCCGGAATATATTTTGTCAGACTGGAATCAGATTGTGCGACCGACTTGCGGAAAGTGGTGATTCTGGAATAGTAGGAAAGTGGATTTTCCGCAATCTCTTGATTTGCTTGCAAAGCAGCCCAATCGTCGCAATAAACCTCCGATTCTTGCCTGAAACTGACAATACCACCTGAGAAATCGCCAGTCAAAGATCGTTGCCGGCAGATATGCACTGGAGACTCAGCATACGGATGTACGTTTCCCGTGAAGTCGGATCCTTGAATCATTACCCAACCTCTATCTCAGGAACATCGTCTTGCCATGGAATGTAATCCGCATCGTGTTCACATACCAGTTCCAATTGCTCTGGAGGGGGTCTTGGGTCTTCTCAGAGATCAAGATGTCTCAGGATACGTCTGATGACAAACGGTTGCTCTATGAAAGAGATGACCTTCATCTGTCCCCCGCACTTCGGACATTATCCCTGCTGGATACTAATCCAGGAACATCAATTATTCAGCGCACCTGCCCATATCAGATAACCTGAGTGTTCAAAATTAGCACGACCTGACTGGAAGTTGCCGCAGTATGAATTCAAGGAGGAATACTTGCTGCGGTGATGGATGACGGTACTGGAGAACACACACTTACAATTTCCCAGACACTCTTGAGTATCAATGCCGGTAAGGACTGTCATTCACCAACCCGCTAAGACTTTGACATAACGTGGTTCTTATCACTATTGTTGTTTATGGTAAATTGCTTAATTCTGGAAGGCAGTAATCCTGTGAGTTCGCAATCCAGTTATATCCGAAAAAGTAGGAGGACTATTATGAATAAGCAAATTCTGATTGGATCCCTTTTAATCCTTGTGTTCTTTATTACAGCATCGTGCGGCAGTTCATCACCCGTTGATCCCGTAATCTCAGATGGAACCTGGACCGGATCAATAATTGGTCAACCCATTACTTTCACTGTAGAAGGGAATCAGGTCGGGGATATTCAGTTTGCATTCATTTACTGGGGTATCAGCCTGCCTGCGGATACGGTGCACTGGACCCCTGATGATGCGGTGATAACAAATAACAATTTTCATGTGGTTGATAGCCTGAGTACCGGAAACTACAGCTATACAATGACTCTTGAAGGTACTTTTGATCCTCCCACCGATATTTCAGGATTGTTTTCTACGACGGGAGCTTTTGACAGTACCGGCGTTCATCATAATGAAAGTGATTCTTTATCCTGGTCCGGTAGTCATCAATAGCAGTATTTGAGGGATGAGAGTGGATATTTTCAGCACTCATCTGAAAGGCTGATCTGTCTGATCGGGATGATCTTCTTGAAAAACTTGAGTATCTAATGCGTGATCAGCTGAACCGGAAAGAAGGAACGATACAACCCTGTTTTTCTTGATTACCATTTGTTCTTTGTCATTAACCTCCGGACTCAGGATATCGGAGGGGGGCAACGTTCTTAAGACATTCCAGCTGTGCTTCCTGCGTTGTCAGGGAGAAAAAAGTGTTGAAAACAACGAATATCAAATCGTACTTGCCTTCAACGGAAACCATTGAGAAGTCCCCTAATGTAAACGGAATAGCTCTACCGTGATGTTTCGCGCGGAGCTTCTTAACCATGGAGGTGGACGCGTCTATTCCGTGGATGTCGATTCCCTTTTCTTTCAATGGCAGAGCGATGCGGCCCGTTCCTATTCCCAGCTCCGGTGTGCGGCCGCGATACGCCAAATCACTCAGCAGCGTAATCGAGGACTCCTCGGGAGAACTGTACCAGTTATCGTAAGTATCAGCTATTCGGTCACCGTAAGTTTCGGCTTTGTAGTTTTCCATAAGTACAACCTTTCTATCGTTGATTCTTCAGACGATGCACACGGAAATCGTAAAACACCAGACAGGGTTTGAGAAGCTATTCAGGCACTCACTCTTGAATTACTTTACTTTATAGTTATACTTATCAGTAAACAATTACTATTGTAATGCTGGATATTATCTATATTCAAGCAGATAAGGTTATTATGAAAAAAACCTCTGAAAACAGCGGAATCGGAGGACGATAATGCGAACATCAAAATACGCATCACTTGCTGTATCCATAGGAATTGCTCTTCTTATTTCCGGTATTTCCGGCTGTCTTCCGGGACCTTACTGCGTTGGTGAGCCGGATTCACTTTTCTCCGAGTACCATCTTATGTGGGATATGGTGAACAGTCACTACGCCTGCTTTTTCGCGAAGGAGGACGTGGACTGGGACCAGTCGTTACAGACATACAAATCAGCGGCAGAGAACCTCAAGAACGAAACCGAGCTTTTTGATCTTTGCCTTGAACTCATGGGTGAACTCGAAGATCAGAATCTGTCTATTCGGAATTCAGTGGGAACCCGGCTGGAGAGCTGGAACCAGGGTGCTTTCGTTAACTGGACTTACGAAGTCTGGAGACGTTACATTGAGAGTTACTCCCCGGATACCGTTGTAGTCTTTCATGCCTACGGAGCAATAACGTTCAAGCCGACTAATTACGATACCTTAGGTTATATGTACATAAGCGATCTGGGTGATGGATACGGTATAAGTTCATTTTATAATATGACATATGTGATTAAAGATTGCAGAGGTCTCATTCTGGATCTCCGCATGTGCAGTGAAAGCGGTTCTGCATACAATGCATACACCGCCTGCGGCAGGTTTATTAAAGTAAGAGAGCTGGGTTATTACGAAGTTTTCAGGACAGGTCCGGGAAGAAACGATATGGGAGAGATGCGGGGAGTACTGGCGAGTAGAAACGCTTCCTGGCAGTATACTGAGCCCATCGTTCTTCTCACGGGCAGAGGTACCCAGGGAGCAGCCGAGCAGCTGGTTCTGCTTCTCAGAACTCAGCAGCATGTTACCGTTATTGGGGATACCACAGCGGGTTTTGCCAATCCTGCCGTTTCATTCAATCTTACTAACGGTTGCACCATTGAAATACCAGAAATGGTCACCTATTCCCCAGACACTACCCTCATTCTCAATTCAGGAATAGCTCCCGACATTTTCATCCCGGTTTCCGAGGCTGATCTTGAAGCCGGGGTGGACCCGGTTTTTGATGCTGCCCTTGGGATTATCACACAGTGATTTGACCCCTTTTCTATTCAGCAGTAAGAGCCAGCAGCATCCCGCCGGGACATATTTCGAGGTCAACAGGGTAACCCCTCAGATCGAGCTGATTCTCAATAATGTGGCTTGTGCAGTTGTAGGAAACCAGTCTGCTTACGAACAATAGGAAAGTGGATTTTCCGCAATCTCTTGATTTGCTTGCAAAGCAGCCCAATCGTCGTAATAAACCTCCGATTCCTGCCTGAAACTGACCATACGACTTGAGAAACCGCCAGTCAAAGATCGTTGCAAGCAGATATGTACCAGAAACTCAGAATCAGGATGTACGTTTCCCCTGAAGCCGGATCGCTGACAACTTACCCAACCTCTATTTCAGGAACATCGTCCTGCCATGGAACGTAGTCCGCGCATGGTTCGCAGACACGTTCAAGTGGCTCAGGCGGAGGCCTTGATATGAATTCACTCAGGGTCTTTCGACCGTTTGTATCATCAGCTTTTATGGGCTTAGCCACTGATTGCATCCGACTGGTTGGGTAGTATCCTCTATCGGGTGTGGCAACTGGTTCGGAGGTTTTTCCTCAGTCATTTATCGTTTCATCATCCCAGTTGTGAAATGAGATGTTGATTCTTTGATTAAGTTCCCAATCGAACACATACAGAATCATGTCGGCATGTACGAAACGGTAATCGAAATTGTCGGGATCGTTGTACTCCGCAATGGAAATGGAGTAACGAGATGTCAGCTTGAATTCCACATATCCCGATTGGCCGGACCATGTACCCAGAGTGAGAACGGCATCCGGATAATAGAATTTCACGGTTTCCTCGACTTGCGCCTCACTCATGTCGGGTTGAATTCGACCCAGGATTTGATTCACACCATCGGGGAAAAGAGGTTCCTCAGCGGCGAACGCGCTCAGAGTGATTGAGAGCATTACTACTATTACCACGATGTTCAATTTCATTCTTCCTCCCAACAATGAAGTTGAGGCAATTGTACGATTCTTACGGGCCCGATTACTGCTTATGTCCATTCATTTATCCCGAATCATATGCCGGTGTGAAGCGCAGTGAAAAACCAGCCAGGCGGATTGACAGGTTGAACAGCCTTAAAACGCAAATAGCCTTTGTAAAACAGAAATAACCTCCAGTTCACCGGCATTTGCCATAGTTTGCAGCCATAGCTTAATACTGCTTCCACTGCATTGCTTCTTCTTCATAATACTTTACGAAATCATGCTTCATATCGCAGTACTTATCGACATCGTTATCACACATACGTGCACATCTCAGCTTCAAATCACCATACTCCCCGGCTATCAGGGGATGCGCGATGAGGTAGTCACGAAAGGCAATATGCCTTATCGCGCCATACGAACCATTGTTAAATGCATGAATGTTGTGTGTCCGGTCGAATTGGCCCTTTATGAAAAACCGTCTTCCCGGTATACCGTATTCGCCTTTTGGAATGTAGCTTGATTCTTCCATTTCAGAATTGTAACTATCCAGAGCATTTACGTCTTTCACTTCCAACAGAATATCTATTATCGGTTTTGCCGCCAATCCAGGAACAGCGGTACTTCCAATGTGGTGAATGTGCACGATTTCTTTAGAGAGTATATCTGATAAAGCCCTGCTCTCAATTCGAAATTGATCCGGCCATTTCGAATTGTAAGCAACTACCTGGATAATTCGTTTTTTCATTCTCATTTACCTCTGCCAGAAATGTGAATGACAGGCCTGCAGTGAAGCAGCGCTAATGAACTTCTTTGCATGATGATACGACAACTTCCCGTGACATCTCTCTGAACCCCAGGCTCTCGGCCAGCTTGATCGATGGTTCGTTGTTAATATCTACCAGGTATATCGGTCGATATCCATGCGAGAAGCACCATTCAATCGCATGGCTGACGACGGCTTTTCCATACCCTTTTCTCCTGAATTTGGAATTCGTTCCTACCGTAATATTCGCGCCCAGGTAATCAATATCCGATATGTATGCTGAAGAGGCGATTTCATCCTTCTCAAAAGCGGTGAAGTACCTGCCGGCACGAACAGCTTTTAATCTTGCGTTCCATAGATACTCAATAGATCTCTTTCCTCTGATAATCCAGCGGGAAATGAACCTGGCTTTATCCGATTCAGATAGAACATCAACCTTGATCTTCGTTTTTTGTTTAACCAGTTCTCCCTTATCCAGTGTCATTCGCTTCATAAGCCTGGTGCTGTAGAGCAGGACTGGAAGAAAATCAAAGAAAGTATCGTCGATCATTCTCAGCAGGTCCTTATTAACAGCGTTGTCTGTAAGGAGCGTACGTTGAATCTCAAAGGCGGGAGCAAACTCCGGAGCAACGGAGAATACTACATCGCCATTAATTACCGTTGAGATCAGATGCTGTGCATAGAAGAAAGCAAATGTTCCGGCTCTTCTTTCACACGGAAAGACTCGATGTCCTACCTTCAGTCGTTCCGTATGAACGCCAAGGTATTCAAGGTAGTATTGATCGAAGCTGATCATTGATTTCTCCTCTTTGAATTCCATTCTTATCTAAACTCGCGCATCAGCGGTGCCCGCACTGCGTCCGGAGTCCGTTTGAACGAATCGTTAAGCAGCGTGACTGCACGAAACATAAAAACATATTGATCTTCACACTTCGATTCTCAATTCCGGCCGTGTCTGCTGCTGTAACAAATTTAATTCTGACCGCAATCGTGTCCAATAGGCATGATCGGAATTGAAAGCAATCTCTATGTATTTCTTCGCCATATCAGGATAATGTTCCTGCAGTATCTGCCGTATGTTCTGCCAGTTGCGGTCTTCGAAGGTATCCAGGCTCAAAGGGTAAATCCAGATCGTGTCCGAATACGGCTCGACCAGGCTGACAAGTTTTCCCACATCAGTAATGAATGGCATCACCGGGCAGATCAGCGTATACGTTTCGATACCTTCCTCATGCAACCGTATCAGCGCTTCAACCCTCTCCCTGTTTGACGGTGCAGAAGCTTCGAACAGTTCTCTGTCATGGTCGTTTTGAAAGGCTATCGAGATCCCCACCGATGAACCGGACATGCGTTTAAATAAGTCCATGTCCCTCACCACCAGGTCGGATTTAGTCAGCACACAAACCGGAAACCTGCGTTCTGCGAGTAATTCCAGTGCCTGTCTGGTCTGTTGGTAATCAGCCTCTAAAGGCTGATAAGCATCAGAATTCCAGCCTATGTAAACTGGCTGGGTATCAATAGACGAAATTTCATTACTGAGCTGGGCGCGAATGTCCTGGTGTATCTGTATCTCCCTGGCCCAATCTGTCTCAGCCTCGTTAAGAGCGTAACAGTAATAGCAGTGATGCTCACAGCCGATATAAGGATCCAATTGAAAAGAATAACCTTCCAGGGCGCAAGGTTGAAGAACAGGTCGATGCGAGCAGATATTAGCTTTTACCATCGCATAGAATTCTTTCTGAAATCATGTTCGCACCTGATCAACCTAACCGACCCGATTACACACAGCGCGGCCAAATAGATTTCGAGGCGGTAAATTACTTTCATACATTTTTCAATGCTTTTGATATTCTCTTCTTTATTTTCTGATAGGATGGAGGCGGTCCGGTATTGAGTTTTTTTCTGTTGATGAATATCGAATCAGAAATGCCCCATTCGTCAAAAACTTCTTTATCAAAAGTATTTATCTCATGAAAAACAACCTGGTCTCCAAGTTCTGAGGAAGCCCGTTTCGCCCTTTCAAAAACCATGTTGTAAGCGGGACACCATCCGTTGATGAATCCTGTTACAGTTACTTTGTCATGTTCCAATTCCGGCTCTTTCCTGCCTTCGATCCATTCTGGCGGAACAGCGTCATCTGAAAAAGGTTTCCACAGTAGAACCCGACCGAGGAAGCCTTCTTTGTCTACTTGAACGTATCCCTGCTTTTTGAACCAGGAAGCTCTCATGAAAACCGGTATAGGCACTCCCCAGGCAACTAGCCCTTTCGCGCCTCTCTTCTTTGCGTCATCTTCCGCTGCCGTTATCAGCGCCTTGCCGATTCCCTGTTTCCGATAATCCCCAACTCCCTTTTTTTTGTATCCGTGGACCCAGATACACAGGATGAAATACAATTCGCTGCCTTTTACAAAAGAGTATTCGATTGGGAGATATTGAATCATACCGACTGGTTTTGCCTCATCATTAAGAGCCAGTTTAACACGTAGCCCCTTATCTTTCATTTTTCGATACCAGAGTTCCTTACGATTTCCGGCTTCCTTTATTTCGTCTGACCAGTCTTCGAGACAAACGAAGTAATTGCCCTCGTACTCTTCTGTTAAATCAACAATTTCCATAGTCCACTCTTACTCAAATAAGTTACCTGAAATCGATATGCCTGACAGGTACATTATGAAATTGATTCTGTCACCATTAGTAAAATATACCGTACCCATTGTTAGAGGCGCATAATGCCATTCATCCATCCTGGAATTTACACAAATAGAATTCTCAAAACGGTCCTGCACGTACTCTTCAGTAAATTCAACCTGATTTGAATTCATGTATGGAGTGCCAATCAGTATTCTCGCTATCTCTATTTCCCCTTCCAGCCAGGACATCAAGGTTTCGCCTTCCCCGGGAGGATTCTCGGTCGGGAAAGTATTCGGTCCTGCATCAGTAGCAGGCCCTGTTTCAATCTGTATTTCATAGGCTTGAAGGTTACCTGGACAGGATAATGCCAGCAGAAAGAATAATGGTGTTTGAAATTTCGTTATTTTCATTTTTATCCAACCCTGCAATGATTACGTAACTGCTACTTATCTCAGTACCTGGATATTTGTACCGATGTCTCTAATACTATTAATCTGATTACTGCAGTCAAGTTCTCATCAGCAGTTCTACTTTTCCTGATAATTCATTTTCAAGGTAGAATACAAAAATAGATATCTGCTTTTCAGTTCGTTGACAAGCATGAAATATATTTCTATATGTGCTTTCTGGAATTTTTTATTTTTGTAAGTGTCGCAAATGAAGTCCGACCCCGTATTTCCGGAAGGATATCTTATGGAATCAATGACAGGCTTCGGCCGGACTGAGACTGCTGGTGACGATTATACACTGACGGTTGAAGCGAAATCGGTCAATCATAAAAGCCTGAGTATTTCCCTGAAGCTGCCCGAAGTATTCTCCGGTATGGAGCCCGAAGTCAGAAAAACCATCAAAGAGATGTTCGACAGAGGACGCATCAGGCTGGATGTTTCCATTGAACTTGGCGGCTCAGAAGGTTCGTCAGTATCTATCAATATAGAATCAGCAAGGCAGTACATTACAACCGCAGAGCTTCTCATCAAGGATAACGAACACATCAAAGGGATTTCAGCGGGGGAGCTTCTCAATCTCCCTGGAGTTGTAAGAACAGCTGAACCTTCCATGCTTGACCGCGGTGAACTGACGAATGCGTTCAGATCATCCATGACTGAGGCTCTTAATGAACTCCGGGAAAGCCGCCGCAGGGAGGGAGCCGCACTTGCTCCCTTATTTCGCGAGGGGTTCGAAAGTATCAGGGAACTGGCTGCTCCCGTTCTTGCCCGTCAAAAGGAATCGGTGCAGGAAAGGTACGGGCGTCTTAAGGAAAGAATAATCGAACTTCTGGACGATGTCAGTCTGGATGAAAACCGCTTGATGCAGGAACTCGCTCTCATGGCGGACAGATCTGACGTAACCGAGGAAGTCCAGAGGCTGAAATGCCACCTTGACCATGTCCTTGAAATCCTTGATTCTACCGACCATTCCATCGGACGGAAGCTGGAGTTTCTTATTCAGGAAATACATCGGGAGCTGAACACGATGGGAGCGAAAGTTGACGATCCGGAACAGTCACTGCGAGTTATCGAAATGAAGAACATACTGTCTTCACTTAAAGAACAGGCTGCGAACATTGAGTAGCGCGACCGGGCAGCTGATAGTTATTGCGGGGCCTTCGGGAGCCGGTAAAACTACGCTTGCCCATCACCTTGTTGATACGTTCAGTTCCGCGGTATTCTCAATTTCAACAACGACAAGACCACCGCGGGGTTCGGAGAAGGATGGGGTGGACTACTTCTTTACAGGCAGGGATGAATTCCAGAAGAGAATTGATGACGGTTATTTCCTTGAATACGCGGAGGTTCATGGACACCTTTATGGAACTTCAAAAGATTGGGTTTTAAAAGAACTATCCCGAGGGGCAAGTGTTATCCTTGATATAGACGTTCAGGGAGCGCTTCAGGTTAAGGAAGCTTTTCCGGCTTCAATACTCATCTTCGTTCTGACGTCTTCTCCGGATGTACTCCGCAGCAGGTTGATATCCAGAAATACGGATGATCCTGATGTCGTTCGAAGGAGGATGGAAACCGCGGCAAGGGAAACAGGCTGGATCGGTTCTTTCGATTATTACATACGTAACGATAGTCTCGAAGACTCCCTGATACAGGTTGAAGCGATAATCCAAGGCGAGAAGCTGAAACTGGAGAATACGGTTTTTCCTCGCGAAGTCAGGGCTTTTTCTCCCGACTCTTTCAGGGGGCTTGAATACTGGGAGGGGAGAAGGGTAATAGTAACATCCGGCCCCACAAGGGAACCGCTTGACAGGGTTCGGTTCATTTCCAACAGATCCAGCGGTCTTATGGGTTGCAGTATGGCGGAGGCATTTCGTGATGCCGGAGCTGATGTTCTGTTCGTTACCGGGCCTGCCTGCAATTCAGATCCCTCCGGAACGGATATCGTTACCGTTGAAACGGCGCGGGAAATGCTTGATATCCTTATCGGTGAAGTTGAAAAGGCTGACTTGCTTGTAATGGCAGCGGCAGTATCCGATTTCAGCCCATCAAGCTTTCTTGATGGTAAAACCGAAAGAGCGGGAACCGTAGAGCTTGAACTTGAGGCAACTCCCGATATACTTGAAGAACTGCACAGGTCAGTGAAAGGTATGTGTCCGGTGATGGCTTTTGCCCTTGAATTCGGCTCCGGCGGAGAAGAAAGAGCCATTGGAAAAATGAAGAGGAAGGGGGCATCTGCCGTTTTCTTCAATCCGGGGGACATTCCCGGAGCTGGAATGGAGGTATCCTCCAACCAGGGGAAGCTTATTTTCAGTAACGGCAGTTCCGAAGAGGTCAAACGATTCTCGAAAAGGTATATTGCCGAACTGCTGGCAGCAGCCATGGGAAGATATTTAATGAAAGGCAGTGAATGTTAATGGCTGACGACAGGAATACACTTGCTCCGAAAGGCAGAGCTGACCCTTTCTGGAATTCGGTAGCCAGCTTTGGTATTGATGACATTTTTGTACTTCCTGAATGGATTTCAGAGCTGAAAGGAGAAAAGACCCCTTCGGTAACAGGTGAAAAAGGCGGAAATATACCTGAGGGACTTGAAGCGCTTACATCAAGGGTTGGCGACTGCCAGGCCTGTCGTCTGTGTGAAAAGAGAAATTCGATTGTTTTCGGTGGAGGCAACCCTTCGGCTGGAATCCTTTTCATCGGTGAGGGACCCGGAGCCAACGAAGATATTCAGGGCGAACCATTCGTTGGCCGAGCGGGGAAGCTGTTGGATAAAATACTGGAGGCCATCGACCTGAACAGGGATTCGGTGTACATAACGAATATTGTTAAATGCAGACCCCCCGGTAACAGAAATCCTTCACCGGATGAAGTTGCAGCCTGCTGGTGGATACTGGAAGAACAGATACGGATAATGAAACCGGGTATTATAGTATCCCTTGGCGCGCCTGCCAGCAGAACGATGACCGGGAGCAAAGAGGGTATAGGAAAACTCAGAGGTTCCATTCACAGATATGGCGATATACCGGTTCTTCCCACCTATCATCCGGCTGCCCTTCTGCGAACTCAGGCCCTGAAAAGGCCTGTATGGGATGATATGAAAAAGCTTAAGAAACTCCTCGATGAATTGAATCTTCCCAGAGCCGGTAAGGATAGAGCATAATGGATGAAAAGGGACACAGACCTCCACATAGCCTGGATGCTGAAAAGAGCGTTCTGGGAGCTATGCTTCTCGATCAGGAACTTGCTGTTGAAGCCCTTGATGGCCTTAACACAAACGATTTTTTCGACCGTAAACACAGAAGAATCTTCCAGGCTTGCCGTGATCTTGACTCAAAAAACAGCGTAACGGATATGGTTACTGTTGGCGAGGAATTATCGAGAAAAAAAATTCTGGAAGAGGCCGGAGGTATAGAGTACATCGCTTCTCTTACCGATGACATTCCCCTGCTTTCGAATGTGCTTCAGTACATAAAGATAATCAAGGACAAGGCCATGCTTCGTCAGCTCATCAAGGTCAGCAGGGAGAATATCAACGAAGTTCTCGAAGGAACCGATGATGTAGAGAACGTTCTTGACGCAGCCGCCAGCAAGATCATGGCGATTACCGAAACAAGGGCTTCGGGTGAGTTCAAGCCTTTAGCACAGCTTGTTTCCAGGGGTATCGAAGAACTTGAGAACCTCAGGAATACCAAGGGTTACGTCACCGGACTTTCCACAGGGTTCACCGAACTGGATAAAATGACTACGGGATTTCATTCTGGTGAGTTGATCATTCTTGCAGCGAGGCCCGGTATAGGCAAAACAAGTATGGCATTGAATATGGCGACACATATCGCAAGCGAAACGGAAAGGGCTGTAGCTATTTTCAGCCTGGAGATGTCCGATGCGAAACTTACTCAGAGAATGCTCTGCGCCGATGCCCACATAGGTACAAAACCAATTATCGAGGGGACCCTTTCCCAGAATGCCTGGTACGATCTACAGGCAGCCGCCGACAGGCTCCAGAGAATGAAGATATTTATCGATGACAAGGCCGGTATAGGTTCTATGGAGGTGAGGGCAAAGGTTAGAAGCCTCAAAAGGCGGGAAGATCTCTGCATGGTCTTCGTCGATTATCTTCAGCTCATGCGCAGCGATGGAAACTCCGAGAACAGACAGCAGGAGATCGCGCGCATTACTGGCGATCTAAAAGCGCTTTCCAAGGAGATGGAACTTCCCGTGATGGCGCTTTCCCAGTTGAGCCGTATGGCTACAAAAAGAAGCGGTACCCCCAGGCTCAGCGACCTGCGGGAAAGCGGTGCTATCGAACAGGATGCCGACCTGGTAATGTTCCTTCATCAGCCTGAAATACATGCCGATCAGGACGGGGAATATGAAGGTCAGATTGACTTTCTAAGAAGAGAGACTGTGCTGAAAATAGGAAAACAGCGAAACGGCCCCCTGGGCATGATTGACCTTATTTTCAAAGCTGATATCACTCGATTTTTCCCTGTTGACCAGGACGGGTTAGAGTAGTTAGGGGCAGCTTGGCCAAAAAGAAGACTATTTTCATTTGTAACGAGTGCGGAGGCAATACGGCAAGGTGGTCCGGGAAATGTCCCCATTGCGGAGCATGGAATACAATGGTAGAAGAAGTCGTTGTAAAAGTTTCCGGAAAACCACTTTCCAGAGGGATCGTTACTCACCCGGTTCCCCTCTCTGAAATCCCGAAAATCTCCGGGGAAAGATTAAAAACGGGTATTGAAGAACTTGACAGAGTTCTGGGTGGAGGTGTTCTCAAAGGATCGGTGAATCTTATCGGAGGAGAACCCGGAATCGGAAAAAGTACCCTTATGCTTCAGCTTTCCGCCGCTCTTTCAGACAGAGGAGAAAAAGTACTTTACTCAACCGGAGAGGAGTCCCCCGAACAGATCGCTCAGAGGGCACGCAGAATTAATTCGGTGCGGAATGACGTGATAGTTCTTGCCACAACGAACCTTGATACTGTCCTAAGCAACCTGGAGAGCGCAGGCTGCTCCCTCGTGGTGGTTGATTCCATCCAGACGCTCTACTCCGCAGACCTCGCCAGTGCTCCCGGTACAGTTTCGCAGGTGAGGCACTGCACTTCGGAGCTTATAAGAGAATGCAAAACAAAGGGTTTAACCGCTTTCATAGTTGGTCATGTAACCAAAGCCGGTTCACTTGCGGGGCCGAAAGTTCTGGAACACCTTGTTGATTCTGTTATATATTTCGAGGGTGAAGGAGATCGGGTCTACCGTCTTCTCAGAGCCGCCAAGAACCGTTTTGGTTCAACAAATGAGCTTGGTGTGTTCGAGATGACCAGGGAAGGGCTGCGAAGCGTAAGCGAAGTATCAGCCTATTTCCTCAGGAGGGATAACGCCCTTCGTACAGGAACTGTTATTACAGCTGTCATGGAGGGAACGAGACCATTTCTTGTAGAGGTTCAGGCTTTAACAAGTACTACAAGGTACGGGTATCCACAGAGAAGTGTTAACGGTATGGATTCGCGCAGATTGCCGATGCTTCTTGCGGTGCTGGAAAAAAGATGCGGGATGGATCTTGGCAATCAGGATGTCTATGTAAACGTTGCTGGAGGCGCCAGTCTTGCCGACCCCGGAGCTGATCTCGGGGTCTGTCTTGCAGTTGCTTCCAGCAGACTGGAAAAACCGGTGAAAGAGGGCATTACCGTCAGCAGCGAAATAGGGCTTGGCGGAGAACTCAGGCCGGTGACACATTTCGATCTCAGATTGAGAGAGGCTCTCAGCCTGGGATTTTCAGGGCTGGCCGGCTCCGCGGATGATGCGGAAAAGGCTGGCAGTGGAGCAGAAGGTTTTATCAGTTTAATTGATTCCATCGAAAATCTTCTCTCCAATAAAAAGGAAAAAGGAGGAAACTGGTTATGAAAACATCAGGCTGGGAAGTACGTATACTTTTCATTCTTGTTCTCGGCCTATTGGGGACATTCGCATTCGATGGGCTTTCGCCCTCCCCATGGTTCGGACTTACTGGTCTCGGGATAGGCATAGTTGCCGTTATCCTGCAGATCGTATTCGTCAGGATTCCCGCAGATGAAATTATTTATACAACTGTAGGAGCGATTATCGGGCTTGTCGCAGGTATTCTTGTTATACTGGCCCTGCGCATGGGGAATCTCTCTCCATCTGAATCCGGCGTTACGCCGCTTATTATGATACCTTTCGCATTTGCGTACGTATTCGGTCATGTGGCATTCACAAAGGGTAAAAAGCTTGGGCTGATGCAGACTACCGAAGAAGAAGAAAAGGCTGCTACACCGGTTCTGGTTGACCTTTCCGCAGTCATCGATGGCCGGGTTGCGGATATGCTGCTCGCCGGGCTTATCAGAGGACCCTTCATTCTACCGGCTTCAATAAAGAACCAGCTTGAGGAAATGGCTGATTCAGACGATATAATTGAACGGGGCCGAGGTAGAAGAGGTATGGAAACTCTTGAAAGGCTCGAGGATGCCGCAGGAAAATCGGGAGGTCTTGAATACAAGGACTTCGGGAAGCAGGAAAGAGAACGCTTCCGCATGCTTGAGTATATCAGAAAGGAAAGAGTATCCCTCCTGAGCAGCGACAGAGATGTTCTTGATATAGCCATAAAAGAGGGCAATCACGTTATCAACCTTGAAGAGGTGGGGCCTGCTTCCAGGCCTGTGACATTACCGGGAGAGGTTCTGTCCATAAGGCTGGTCAGGAAGGGAAGAAACCCCAAACAGGCTGTAGGTTTCATGGACGACGGAACTATGATAGTAGTAGAGGATGCCGAGAGTATGCTGGGCAACAGCGTTGAAGTTCAGGCTCATACAACTTTCAGGTCATCAGGTGGAACTATGGTCTTCGCCAAGCTGAACAAGGATGACAGCGTCACCGGAACTGATGACTGACGGGCAGGGAGAATACTGAAGAGCTGAATCTTATGCAGAAGAAAACCTGGGGTGTTGTAATAGTAGCTGCCGGATCAGGAACAAGATTCGGTTCAGGCGTACCCAAACAGTTTCTCAGACTTCATGAAGTATCCCTCGTTGAGTGGTCGATCAATGCTTTTTCAGCCATCGATGAAATCGGAGAGATCGTTGTGGTTACCCCGGGTGACACCGCTCTATGGAAATCGTTCTGGAAACCACCGGCAGGTATAAAGACCGTTTCGGGGGGCCTTCGGCGACAGGACTCAGTTCTTGCCGGCCTCGAAGCCCTGGATTTTTCCAGCAGTGTGCTTATCCATGATGCCGCGAGACCTCTCGTTTCAGCTTCTATTATCAGGAATGTCATGAAGGGTGTAATTGACTCGGGGGCTGCAGTGCCCGTTATTCCCATAAGGGATACGGTGAAGGAAGTAACACCATCTTCTCTCGTGAGCGGCACCGTTTCAAGGAACAATCTACGAATGAGCCAGACACCACAGGGTTTTATCCTTGACAATATTCTGCGGGTTCTCAAAAACGCTGATGAGGTAACCGATGAGTGTGCGGCAATGGAACTTGCCGGCTATGAAGTACTTGCAGTGGCCGGGGAACCAGAGAATATGAAGCTTACGGATCCGGAAGATCTTATGATCATTGAATCTCTGTCGGGGGGGAGTATGGAAAACAGAACCGGAACAGGTCTTGATTTTCATCCTTTTGAAAAAGGAATTCTTCTTTTTGTCGGCGGTTGCCATATTGAATCGGAATTTGGTCTTTCGGGTCATTCCGATGGAGATGCTGTACTGCATGCTGTTGCGGATGCTCTTCTTTCTGCGGCAAGGCTGGGCGATATCGGAGTGTTCTTTCCTCCGGATGATGACAGATGGAAGGGTGCGGACAGCGCAGTTCTTCTGGAAAAGACCTGTGACCTTGTTCGCGGAGAGGGCTGGAGGATAAGCCAGATCGATGTAACCGTTATTACAGATTTCCCGAAGATCGCTCCTCTCAGAAACACCATGATTAACAGGATAGCTGACATAGTCGGTGTTGAACCGGAGAGGATATGGGTAAAGGGAACATCCACAAATACACTTGGCGATATTGGAAAAGGAAAAGGTCTGGGCTGCATGGTAATGGCCAGAATCGCAAGGAGAACTGACACTGCAGCGATTGGGAATCATTGATAGAAAGAATACTTGAATACCTTGCGAATAATCCGCCCGGCGCCTGGGCCGGACCACTCCTTGGATTGATTGCTTTTGTTGAAACCATTTTTCCTCCGTTTCCCGGCGACATTCTCTTCATTGTTGTTTCAGGCTGGACCGTTTCAAGCGGCTTACCTCTTCTCCTGGCAGCTCTTTACGGAGTTACCGGTTGCTTTATAGCCAGCTGTATAGTGTTCTACCTCGGTCATAAACCGGGAAAGCAATTCGTTGAAGGTTGGCTAAAAAGGAAGGTGGAACCGGAAAAGGTCAACAGAGCAAAAGAACTGATCGCAAGCCATGGTACAATTGTACTTGCCGCAAGCAGATTCATTCCGGGGGTAAGATCACTGCTCGTGCTCATGGCGGGAACCTCGGGTATGCGGTTTGCCCTGGCCGTGATTCCTGTGGCTTTCAGCGCCATAGCATGGTACACGATACTCTCGATAGCAGGTTCGGTTTTCGGGAACAACATACAGGCCGCAGAGGGATTCATGAGGCATTTTGAGATATGGATATGGGTTGTCCTTGCCCTCGCTCTGCTCATTTTTCTTGTTATCAGGGTCCGCGGGAGGAAGGAAAAAGGATGAGAATACTATTTGCCGCCTCCGAAGTATATCCCTTTGTCAGCACCGGGGGGCTGGCCGGTGTAACCGGTTCACTGCCAATAGCCCTGGAAAACGCGGGTCATGATGTAAGCGTAGTAATGCCCCTCTACCGTGATATTGAGAAACTCGTCGATTTCAGATGGATCAGCGGGAGGTTTTCAACCTCCGCGGGAGAAAAATTCGGCCTTGCTGAATCGATTATACCCGGAAGCAGCGTACCGGTTTATTTTGTAAGCAAAGATGAATACTTTCACAGACCGGGGATATACGGCCCGGATGATGCATCCGCATACGATGACAACGCGGTAAGATTCGCCTTTTTCTGCAGGGCGGTTGTAGCTTTCTCCGAAAGTCTTGGTGAGCCGCCGGATGTACTCCATTGTCATGACTGGCAGACTGGACTTATCCCCGCTTACCTCAGAAATTCCATTAAGCCTTCGGTTGTATTCACCATTCATAACCTGTTATTTCAGGGAAATTACCCCCAGGAAGTATACGACTGCACTCACCTTCCTTGGTCGCTGCTCACGATGGAAGGACTGGAGTTCTATGGAGAGTTCAGTTTTCTCAAAGCCGGTATCGTTTACGCCGATCAGGTTACAACCGTAAGCGAAACCTACGCGAAAGAGATACAGAGACCGGAATTCGGTGAGGGCTTTGATGGTTTGCTCAGTGATCGTTCCGATAACCTTACCGGGATACTGAATGGCATAGATTACAATTCGTGGAATCCGGAGATTGATAAGGTTCTATCCTCAGCTTACAGTGCGGATTCTATTTCACCCAGAAGGAAATGCAGAAAAGCGCTGTTGAATTCACTTGGTCTTGACCCGGTCAGTGAAGGCCTGACGGTTGGAGTTGTTTCAAGGCTGACCAGGCAGAAGGGACTTGACCTTCTGTTTCCCATTATCGGCAGACTGGCTGACAGGGGCTTCAACTTCGTAATATTGGGAACCGGTGACAATTATTACATGACAAGGCTTTCTGAGATTGCCCTGGAACATCCCGGCAGAGTATCGGTAACTCTAAGGTACGATGAAGCTATGGCCAGACAGATATTTTCCGGCTGTGATATTGTAATGATGCCGAGCAGATTTGAGCCCTGCGGCCTGGCACAGATGATGGGAATGAGATACGGCGCTGTCCCTCTGGTTAACCGTACAGGAGGGCTTGCGGATACAGTTATCGATGAGAAAGATGGCGGCTTTGGTTTTGTAATGAAGGAGGCTGATCCCCAGGGATTATTTGACTGTATCCTTCGAGCCGGGGAGTACTACAGAAGCAAGAACAGATGGGCCTGGCTCGTGAAAAAGTGCATGAGACGGGACAATTCCTGGAAAAGCAGAATATTACCCTACGAGAACGTATATTCCAGGGCAGTAAAGACAAGAAAGGCACGATGAAAATTCCAGAAAACACGACCGAATCGCTGCTTGCTGTATTCACTCAGTTCTGGAGAACGGATAAAGCCTATTCTCTGCTTCTGAACATAAGAACTGCCGGAATCGTGATGATCGCTGTCGTGATTGTGATATCCGCGGTCGGTTACATACCTGCTCTGCTGATTAACTGGGAGGAAGTTGAAACTGAATGGCGAAGTGAGAGACAGCCCGAACTAATAGAAGAAGGATTTACTGCTACCCGGGCTGACAGCGTTATCTCCAGTGAACTTGGTGAGATGAAACGCATGACCGAGAGCCTTCCTATGGCCAGGCTTGTGGAGAGGGGTATTATCGCTTTGCTTGCTGCTCTGGCCGCATTCGGGACGGTTTATGCTGTAGAGAATAAAAAGGTTGGTAAAGTCACTGATTTCCTGACATCTTCCATGCTTTCCCAGTCTGCGTACATGCTTACGGGGGTGCTGCTGATACTGTTCGTTTCATTACTTGATATTCCGCCTTCCGTCAGGCTTAACCTGTCGTGTTTTGTTCCGGTTGATGTTGTTGACCCGTCGCGTATTCATGTGTTCATATATAGATTCCTGGAGAGTGTAGATATTCCTTCCATAATTGCTATGTTTCTATGGGGAAGAGGTCTTGCAGCGATGCTGCGTCGCAGCCGGTCATGGGGGATACGTCTTAGCTTTTCCATGTATACTATCGGGATTCTGCTTATCTCTCTGCCGGTGATGTTCGCGCCGGAAGCGTAACGGAAAGGGAGCGTTTTAGAATGAGGAAAGCTGTATTTCTCCTGCCTTTGATTATTTCAGTTCTTTTCGCACAGGCCGATTCACTGTCACTTGATCTTTCAGGATGGGTTATAGTGGCAATGAAAAATTCACCTGACATCACTATTTCGTCAGTCGATCTGATGTCTGCCGAAGCATCCCTTACATCTTCGGAATCCTTTCTCTGGCCGCGGCTGAGTTTTAGTTCGACCGCCAGCCATTCATGGAATTCTGTCTCAGATATGTCCGGGGGTTATTCGGACACTGACAATTCATCATGGTCCATGTCCGCCAGCGCCTCTCAGGAAATCCTGGCATCCGGTGGAAGCAGCTGGCTGCGAATGTCCGGGAGCAGGCATTCTCTTGACGCCTCGCGGTTCGATATGGATCAGGCCAGGCTTGATCTGACCATGGACATCATAACGGCGTATTACGGTGTGATAGAGACAGTGCAGCTGCAGGCTTCTTCAGAAAGAGCTCTGGAGCGAAGTACCGAACAGCTCAGGAGGACGGAGGCTCTTTACAGGATCGGAGGAGCCACGAACCTCGAATTGATACAGGCCGAGGTTCAGCAGAGTTCTGACAGCCTGGCTCTGCTTCAGAAAGAGCAGGCGGTTTCCAATTCCTATATTTCTTTATATCAGGCTGCCGGTGTAATTGGCTCGGAGCATACCGTTAACACAAATGCTGTGCTGCAGCCGGTTTCCATCTCCACTGCTATGAACTACAGCCTTGATATATCGGGCAGCAAAGCAGCTGCCTCTTCTCAGGAGAGACTCACAGCGACGAGTTATACTTACGAAGCCAGCAGACGTTCGTACTGGCCCTCGCTGAATGGAGCGGGAAGCTGGAACTGGAGTAATGATGAACTTGATTTTGAGGATTTTTCCAACAAAGACAGCTGGCAGGTTTCTCTTTCTCTGAACTGGACCCTTTTCGACGGATTTAACCGTGAGAGCATCATCCAATCTTCCAGGGCTTCTTTTCTCAGGCAGCAGGCATCCCATGAGGCCCTTCTGAATTCGATAAGAAGTTCTATATTGACTTCCCAAAGTAACCTTATCAGTGCAATCAGGAGCTGGGAACTCTCACTTCAGGTTCTTAACCAGGCAAACGAGAAGTTAAGGCTATCCAATATGAGTTACGACCTCGGAAGTATCTCTCTTCTTGACTTGCTTGATGCCCAATCAGGAGTTACTTCAGCTGAAGCATCCGTTGAGTCTTCCAGAACATCATGCCTGATAGCTGAAGCGAGATTGCTGGTTCTTCTCGGGCGGAATCCAAGAGTGGGGGAATAAGTAAAATCACAGGGGTTGCGTTTGCCTGATATTGTTATATAGAATTTCGATAAGTTGTTTCCCGCTATTGTTAGGAGGATTTAATGGGAAGATTAGCTTTTCTGTTTCCCGGGCAGGCATCACAGAGTGTAGGCATGGATAAATTCCTTAGAGAGTATCCGGATGCTGTGGATTTTCTTAACAGGATCGATGAAATGACCGGTGTCCATAAATTGAGTGAAATCATTTCCGAAGGACCGCCCGATATTCTAACCAGAACAGACAATGTACAGCCAGCCATCACAATGATCAGCATAGCTACAATGAACGTTCTTGTAGCAGCTGGAGTGAAGCCGGAGGGTACTGCCGGTCACAGCCTCGGTGAGTACGCCGCACTGGTGACCGCAGGCGTGCTGCTTCCCGGAATAGCAGCCAAGCTTACCCGCATCAGGGGTGAGCTTATGCAGAAATGCGCGGACAGGCATCCCGGGGGAATGCTGGCCCTTATAGGGATAGGTCTTGATGAAGCCAGGGAATGTGTTGAAGAAGCATCTTCCATAGGCCCTGTTGGAATAGCAAACGTTAATGCGGAAGGACAGGTTGTTATTTCCGGATCGAGAGATGCTCTTGACAGAGCTGGAAAGCTGTGCAAGGAAAAGGGCGCCAGAAGGATAATACCGCTGCAGGTTTCCGGAGCCTGGCATTCACCTCTTATGAAGGATGCAGCCAAGGGGCTCGAGGGCGCACTCGATGACGCTGGCTTTTACGAGCCCGAAATACCGGTAGTAGCGAATGTCACCGCCGACCTCATCCGAAGTGGTGACGAGGCAAAACGGTTACTTACGGAACAGGTAACATCACCCGTTCTCTGGGCCGATTCTATCAAGAAGCTTCAGAAAAACGGATTCGATACCTTCATTGAAGTAGGTCCCGGGAAAGTTCTTCAGGGACTTATGAAAAGAGTGAAGGATGTTATCGTTTACGGAACCCACGACAGAGAAGCCCTTGAGGAAACCCTGAAAGCTTTTACATAAAGGTTAATCGGTCAGCTGGCCCAGCCGGACCCTTCACAGCCGGAGCATTTTGAAACCTCTTCTGTAACATCATTTCTTATTCTTCCTGTTCCCTTGCATCTTCCGCATTTTGTGGGAGGATCAGGAACGTTAAGGTGCCCGTCGCCACCGCAGATATCACAGGGAGAGTTTCCCACGCCATCTATACCGGTTCCCTTGCACCAGGCGCATTCCACCATCGCCATAATGTCTCCTTTCAGCTGTACAAAGTGTTTACTAGTTTTTCCACAAGCCTATTATGTGCACTGAATGCCAGATCAGGAACCTCCCTGATTGGACTCCATAGAACTTCTGATGCGTCGTCTCCCGCAACTGGTGTACCTTCCCAGTCCGTTACCTCCAGAACAGCAAGAAGAATTCCTCCGTAGGCAGTCATGTCGGTTTCCAGCTCCATCAGTCTGCTTTTTTTTGCACGAAGCGCTGTTTCCTCCAGCAGTTCGCGGAAGCCGCATTCAGCAGGAGTCTCTCCTGTTTCCAGGAAACCACCGGGAAGGGACAGCATCCCTTTTTTGGGTGGAACCGCCCTTTTTACAAGCAGTATTTTCTCGTGATCGTGAACCATCAGAGCCACTGCGGGGAGAGGATTCCTGTAATGGACGAAGCCGCACTTTCTGCAGAATAGATGTCCGTGTTCTCCCGATAATTTGCCAAGGGGAGCGCCACACATTTGGCAGTAGGCAGGAGGGAGGTAGAATGCACTGCCATCAGGTGCTATAGGCAGGGGACCCGCTTCCGGAAAATGGCCAGGAAGGTACCCATGTACTCTTCTGATCCTTCTGGAGATAACTCTTCTTACAAACCGCTTTGCGTCCGTGACAGCGGATTCCATGCTGAATCCCGCGGCAAGCAATGCAACAGTGGCTGAGCCCAGTGTGCAGCCGGTTCCATGTACATTCTCAGCGGTGATTCTGGAGCCACCGAACCTTACATTACCTTCTTTCGTCACCAGTATATCCACAGGATTCCCCGGTAGATGGCCTCCCTTGACAAGCACAGCCGTTGCGCCGATGCGGATAATGATCTTCCCGGCTTCGATCATGTCTTCTTCATTGTCGATTGCTATTCCGGAAAGAACTTCCGCTTCATCGATATTTGGAGTGCAGAGAGTGCAAAGGGGTACGAGTTCACTTTTTAGAAGCTCGGTCATGCCGCTGCTTACAAGGGAACTTCCTCCGCCCGCTGCGAGAACCGGGTCAAGAACGTACGGTATACCTCTCAGATTTCTTCTGATAAATCCGGCCAGGGCGGAAGCGTTCTCCCTGCTTCCCAGCATCCCCGATTTAACACCCGCAACCGGGCCGTCATCGCATACAGCCGTGAGTTGTTCAACCAGCTTTGCAGAATCAACAGCATCCCATGAAAGAACGTTTCCGCTGTTCTGAACGGTAACCGCGCTGACTGCCAGGCACCCGTGAAAGCCCATGGCTGAGGCCGTCTTCAGGTCAGCAGGCAATCCCGCCCCGCCGCTGGGATCCGTTCCCCCGATAAAAAGCAGCACTTCATTCACGCGATATAACCTCAATTCTCTATCCGGTTGAATTTTTCCTGAGATGATAATATCAGAGACAGTTCCACATCGTCAAGAAAGCAAAGACTGATGAATTCTTTGGATGGTATTCCATTTCATCAGAATATGGATATTCATTCATGCTCGGTATATGGTTTGGTTATCATCTTCGCTACGAGTTATCGGTTTCTCGAAGAGTCCCGCACCTGGAAGCTTTGCAGGTTTTTCTTTACGTTCCCTCATACCGCCCAATCAATTGTCGGGTTGAATGTCATGACATTCACCAGTTAGCTCCAGGGACGGGGGAGGAGCAGAACACTTCACTGAATACAATCATGACAACTCGATACGTAAGTCCTGTGGTGGCGAAGTCGCTGAATATTCTGTAAAAAACGATTGCGGTCCGCTCTCGACCGTCTTGATGAGAGCATTTCGACCTTTGTATTCCTCGATACGACGTGCCATTGAAGCCCCTGCGACATAAAAAGCGCGCGACTTAATAACATCATTCCAAATACGCTCCCGTAATTCCGTAATTCTTTTTGAATCCGTCCGAGATATATATGATCTGGATTCAATTTAGATAAGTTCGGGGTTACGATCAGCTAAGATAATCTCTCCGGAGTGCTTATATCAGTTTATGAAAAACAGCTTTCCTGTAAACTGCTGACAGTAAGTAACTGTTACTTGATCCCATTGTTACGAACCCCCTATGTCCCTGCTGTCCATGGGATATTGAAACTCACACATTCCGTACTCGTGAATCGAGTCCAGAACCTGCCTGTATTCAAGTATCCTTTCCCATAGCAGGGATGCGGAGATGTGCATGAAAGTGTATCCCATGCCGCTGCCGAAGCACGTCTGTCCGTCCGCCAGATCGTACCACTGAACTTCTTCCGCGAAAGACGCCCACAGATAGACAGATTGAAGAAAGGATTCGTGGCTCTCCCTGAAAAGACTGGACATTCCCTCGACGTTGACCAGTGAGTTTTCCAGTTCAATACTAAGACGATCCAGTTCACTTTCCAGTGAATCGAGATAGGAGCTTATCCGCAGTTTTATCTCTAAGTTAGCATCAAATGCATCGTAAGCGTAGTCGTAAAGAGTCTGCGTACGGATATCGGGAGGATCCATGGCGTCAGCCGGAGCAAGGGAGGGAAGAAGTAACAGGATTATTGATATCTTCAATTGCCTTTGCAGGCTAATAGAGTTGAGCAGCATATGTAGCCCTCCTTATGAATTCTGTTTATCTTCAGAGAAGACAATAATTCAGAATTAACAGATCTATGATTAATGCATCTATAATAATCGATCCGGCCTGATCAGTTCAACCGTTGCTGGAAATCCTGTATGTTATGTGAATCAGTTTTGCAGTATCCTCAGGATACTGTTACCCGGTTAATATGAAAGGTAGAAAATGTTTCCATTCTCAGGAATAGTCGGCCAGGATGACGCAAAACTCGCACTGGCCATAGCGGCGGTCGATCCGGGCATGGGAGGAGTTCTCCTGTCAGGCATGAAGGGTACCGGCAAAAGTACTCTCGTCCGTTCATTCGCGGATATACTTCCTGACCGAAAAGTGGTTGAAAACTGCCCGTACGGTTGTGAGGGAGTGAACGACGGATTCCTATGCGATGATTGCGGGAAAGCCCTGAAAGACGGCAATCTTCCGGATCCCATCAGCTTGAGACCAGAGCTGATAACGGTACCGCTGGGGGTTACCGAGGATCGTCTTCTTGGAACGATAGATGTGGAGCTTCTCCTGCGCGAGGGTGTGCAGAAATTCCAGCCGGGACTCATGGCCAGAGCGAACAATCAGGTTCTCTATGTTGATGAGGTGAACCTTTTGCCGGACAACATCACCGATGATGTTCTTGATGCTTGTGCAAGCGGTTTCAACACGGTTGAGAGAGAAGGTGTTTCAGTAACCCATCCTGCAAGGTTCATTCTTATAGGCACCATGAATCCGGAGGAGGGCAACCTGCGACCACAGATACTGGACAGGTTCGCGATGTCAGTTGACATAAGGACCGAAAGGGACCCCGGCATGAGAATAGAGATAATTGAGCGGACACTGGCCTACGAGAGTGATCGGAAGCGTTTCAGCCGTGCTCATGAGAAGGCTGTCCTGAGGTTAAGGAAAACCATATCCACAGCCCGCTCAAGACTTCATGATGTGAAGCTGCCAAGTGCAGCAATAGAAACGGTTGCAGAAGCAATGTCCGAGCTGAATGTCGACGGTCAGAGGCCGGACCTTGTAATGATAAGAGCGGCTATTGCCTGGACCGCCCTCGAGGACAAGCCAGAAGTGAATTCTGAAGCCCTCCTCAAGGTGGCTCCGCTGTGCGTATGTCATCGAACAAGATCAGGAGGGATGAACCAGCCTCCCTCCAGAGAAGAACTTATCGAACAGGTGAAAACCCAGGCAACCAGAATCTGGAAGTCGAATAGCGGCAGCTATTACGATCCTGAAACCATTCTGACTGACAGGGACTGACGGGTTTGCTCGGGAAAGATATTCCATTCTCATCCATACAGGGCCTGGATAAAGCCAAGCTAGCCCTTCAGATAATTATGACTGACCCTGCTCTTGGAGGGGTACTGTTGCTGGGGACAAGAGGATCAGGCAAGAGCGTCCTGATGCGATCCACCCGCTTCCTCCATCCGGAGCTTGATGCTGACCAGGCCATTGTCAGAGTTCCATTGGGTGTCACCGAGGGGAATCTGACCGGCAGCCTGGACCTTTCAGCCATACTGGGTACAGGAAAAGCACAGCTGAATCCCGGTCTCATGAAAAGGGCAGACGGCAGAATACTTCTAATAGAGGATGTGAACCTGCTGAATGACAGGCTTGTAGACCTTATCCTTGACTGTGCTGCCGGAGGAGTACTGACCGTTGAGCGGGAAGGTATTTCAGTATCCACCACCAGCCGATTCAAACTGCTTGCCACTATGGATCCGGATGAGGGCAGATTGCGCCCACAGCTTCTTGACCGCTTCGATCTCTCGGTGGAAATCGGCAGCCTGGGAAGCGGTAAGGAGAGAGAAGCTCTGATCAGGCGGCTGCTTGCATTTGAATACCTCGGAGAGAAGGCGGCAGCTGAATATCGCCGGAAGGATGCTATTCTAAGAGAGAAGATAATCAAGGCTCGAAGAAGACTTCCAAGGGTGGGAGTCAAGGTGAGAACCCTGGCTTCCATAGCTTTCGCGATGAGTTATCTGGAGATGGACGGGCACAGGCCAGAGATGGTTATCACAAGAGCGGCTGGAGCCCTGGCTTCCCTGCGGGAACGAACGAAGGTGTTGTGGGACGATGTCCGGGATGCCGCTGTACTGGTGACAGGCCATAGAACACGAAAATGTGGACTCGAGGGACCCCCATCCGAGAAAGCTCTTGTCAGCGCTCTCCAGGCAGGATGGGGCATAGGATCGAAATATGGGGCATCGGATATACTTCTCCGACTGTGGAATTCCCGAAGCAGAGTTTTCGCTTCTGTATCTACAGCCCTGGATTCGAATGATGATGACACAGGGAATGTCTGGAGCAAAGAGATGAAACTGCTGGACAGTCAGGATGGAATGTTCACAACCGAATTCCCCGAGTTCATGGAAAGCAGGGCCATCAAGAAACTTGTAGACAGGATTTCAATAAGTTCACAGCCCGGGTCCCTCGGGTCGAAAAGCGCCAGGATAAAACCATCCGTTGATCAGGAACGTGGAAAACCTGTACGTGTTGTTCCAACCGGAGATGCCGGGAAAATGAATGTATACCAGTCGGTCATCGCGGCTGTCACAGGAGGGGAAAAGCTTCCCCTGGTTCCACTTGATAAACGCTGGTGGCGTGCCTGGGAGAGGAGCTCCCGGCCAAGGGCTGTTGTTATGATCGTTCTTGATGCCAGTAAATCATCAAGCAACTATCTTTTCGGTTTAAGCAAACTACTCAGGACTCTGTTTGAGGATCACTTCGATCCCATGTCAAAAGTGGGGCTGGTCTCCATGCACAAAGGCAGTTCTATACTTCACTTCAAACCAACAAGGAACAGGCTCCGAGTTTACGGAAGGGTTGCGGAACTGGTCTCATCCGGCTACACGCCGCTGGCAGAAGCTCTGACGACTGCAAGAAGAACTCTTAAAAGATGCAGCATTACATCCGGCAAAACGGGAAGCTTCATCCTTCTAATATCAGACTGCGCCCCGGAACCTCTGCCTGTAGGCTGCCTGGACCCTTACGAGAGCGATCTTTACGGAGAGGTCAGAAAAGAAGCTCAAATGTGCGATGCTGCCCATTTACCCATTCTTATCATCGATCCAATGAATTACCCATCTATAACGAGTCCGGAAATTTTCCCGGGAAGGCGTCTTGCAAGGTTCATAGAAAAGGTTACCAGAGGGATGCTGATTCACATGCCCTCCAGTGTTCTGGACAGAGACAACCTGATAGTGAAGGTAATCACTTCCATGACCGGTGATAATGAATACAAAACAATCTCTACCGCACTGGACCTTGAAATCGAAAAGTATTCGAGCACAACACCCTGGCTGAGGGGATAGTCTCAAAATCTTTGACTTTATTATGACGGGGGCAGATAACAAACTATCCGCACGCCGGATTTCTCAGTTGCTTACAAGATTCAGCATGGACTCGCTCAGTTCACGTATATTGAACGGCTTTTTGATGATACCTCTGAATCCGTAATCCTGAAAGTTAGCCATGACAGGATTGTTAGAGTATCCACTTGAAACCAAAGCCTTTGTATCTGGATCTATTGGAGCAGCCTGTTTACAGTTTCCTTTCCGCTACAGGAGGTGACGGTACTGAATCCCAATCTGGTCAAGATCTAACGTCGAATGAGCTACCTTGAAAGGCCAACGCGCTTTTTTGCCAGCTATGCATTTTCAATTGCTCGCTTTGAATATGCGATATCACTTCTATTCAATATCTGCTTAACTGGCCAAACCGATTTCCAGGTCATAAGTAGTGCTCCCTTGATGGTCAGGCGTCGGTTACCAGTTACGACTTTTGACTGTACCCACCCCCTTTCTATCAGCTCATTTAACTCTATATTGAGATATGATTCCACTGTTTCGAATTCCTTACCTTTTTCGAAAGTTATTCTTTGTTCGTTTTGCTTATTAGAATTAATCAGCTTTTCAGCATATGTGAGCAGCTTGTCAAAATCATTCACTTGGGGAAATCTAAAGGATAACCTCATTTCGGATGTCGGGTATATATTGATTATTGATGAATTGGACACATTTAAAACGGAACCATTTTTGTAAAGCTGTGTGAACTCTATATAAGTTGTATTAATAGAATCGCTCCGGGCTGTTACCAGTGTGCATACTATTTTTTTATCAAAGTGATTGTAAATACTGAAGCATACTGATGTGTTACTCATATTCAACTCGGATGAATCAATATATTCGAATTCTTTATCCTGTATTTCTTCATGCAGCGCTATAAAGGTGGGAGTCCTTTCGGATAGAAACTTTTTTGAATCCACTAATCTGAAAACGTATTTCTCCGGCAATTTCTGAGTACACCAAACTATAATTGGACCAATTAGATACTGAATACCTAAAACGAATACAAGAAATTTAATTATCCATCCAGCAGTTTCCATTAGTATCCTATCGTTTTCTTTGCATATAGCTTTGAATCAGCTGTGAGTTCGCGAATCCGCTGTATTCATGTGATAATTCGATATCGCTCCTATAGTAATCTTCTATGTATTCCCGCCACTTGGAGTAAAGCCCCATTCCTCTATACTATATCTAATTCCTGGTTGATCCAGTTTCTCAATCAGATATCCATTTGCACAACCAATATCGATAAAAGATCCATTCTTGTATAGTGCTTCGAATATCGTGCCAAACCGCCTTCACCAGTGCCTTGCAGGAACGCAGAATAGTTTCGCAAACTAACGGCATCTAATACTTGACAGGATACTAGCTCGAATCACTTATTGGGATTATGCTTGACCATATGTGGAACTATACTTGCTGACGTGTATATTTCCGAGTACCCGTTCTGCGCAATTGTGCTTTATACGGATACTGCAGCTGTCAAACCCCTGGAAAGGA
Source organism: Candidatus Aegiribacteria sp. (assembly GCA_021108005.1). Taxonomy (NCBI): domain Bacteria; kingdom Pseudomonadati; genus Candidatus Aegiribacteria; species Candidatus Aegiribacteria sp. The sequence goes on along the minus strand of JAIORS010000013.1, from coordinate 58,296 downwards.
ATCAGTATCGTACTGCAAAGCCAATACTTCAATGTAAAAGCATTTACAGCATTATTCCTGCTTCTGATCCTGCCTTCAGCTGTATACGCTTCTTTCACAGAACCTGTTGTGGATTCCATTTATGTCTCTGGAGATTATCCCGTTTCGGAGCACAAGCTTCTTAGTGGAACCGGTCTTGAGACTGGAGCATCCCTTCTAAGGATAACGCCAATACAGGTTAGCGATGGTATAGTTGTTAATCTTAATAATCTGGGATATCTCGACGCAGAAGTAACCGTTCAATGGCCTATGTGGGATGATGAGATAAACATCGTCAGAATTTCAGTTGAATCCGGAAGCAGAAGCATTCTCTCCGGTCTTGTATTCAATGGTGCGATGATTTATTCTGCAGATTCACTTGCCACCGTTTATCCCGGGTCTCCGGGTGAACCTATAACACCGGATGATACTCTCTCCTTCAGAAATTCCGTACTTAAGCTTTACAATGAAAGAGGTTACATTTATTCATCCATCGATATCGATCTTCTCAGCATGAGTGAGGCCGACGGACATAAAGGTTACCGTGCTGTGGAGTGCAATATTGACGAAAATATGCAGGCGTTTCTTGGCAGTGTTTCAGTTACCGGGTTGGAAACCATCCGCGAAAAGGTAATAACAAGAGAGATACTGATCCAGCCCGGCGATTCTCTTAATATGGAACTGCTCAGACAATCCATCAGCAATATCTACGGACTTGGTTTGTTCCAGGATGTCAGATTCGCTTACAGCCCGTCTGAGAATGACAGTTGTATCGTTGACCTTGATATCTCTATAAGTGAAACCAGATACAGGAGAGTAGATCTGGGTACAGGTTATGTATCACCATCGGCAGTTATCGGAAGTGTCACATGGCTTCACCCCAACATCATGGGTAATAACCAGAGGCTTTCCATTGGTATACGCATCCTGGAATTCATCGGTTCCAGGGAAGGACAGATGATAGAACCGGAGATTATCTACGAAGAGCCCTGGCTATTTTCATCAAGATGGAAATGGCAGTTGAAACTGGGCTACCTCTACCTTTTCACACCCGGTATCAGACAGAGGAGTTATTCAATTACTTCCACATTCGCCAGGGACATCTCGGAACACCTGAAGTTCACAATCGGTTACAGCCTGGAATATGAGAAGTACAACGAATGGGTTGATAGCAGTTTCACTACTTCCGACTGGAGAACAACTTCCAGCATAACCTCAACTCTCATACACGATACAAGAAGCCCCGTGCTTGATCCATTACGGGGACACTGGATGATGGGTGAGGGAAAACTGTCAGGAGGATTTCTTGGAGGGAGCGATTATTACAGAGCTTCCAGCGAAGCCAGGCTGTTCTTTCCAATGAACGATGATTTCATCCTGGCCGGTCGTCTGAGACTCGGATGTTCGTTTCCATACGGTGATGACACCACAATACCTCCCGATGAAAGGTTCTTCCTGGGCGGAGGAACAACTGTCCGGGGCTATCCTTTCAATTCGCTGGGTCCGAAGGATGGTGATGGGAACCCCGTAGGGGGGCGGCTTGAGGTTCTTTCGAATTTCGAGTTAAGGGTCAGAGTAGCCGGAAACCTTGGAGTTGTTCTTTTTACGGATGCAGGGGGACTCTGGAACTCGTTTGAAGAGGTGGATCTTGAAACGGCAGGATTTGGAACGGGAATAGGACTGCGCTACCATACTGTTTTTGGGCCTCTAAGGCTTGATTACGGGTTTGCGCCAACATGGAGAAATTCCCTCAAGAGGGGAAAAATATACATTGGGATTGGTCATGCTTTCTAGAACACTGAATTCGTCGGAAGTTCTTTCGTGAGTAAAAAGCGGGGAGTTGCTGTATGTATCAGGATGATACTTCTGGGGTTTGCGCTCCTGGTAGTATCTCTATATATCCTTCTTGCCAGCGGGTTTCTCGGGGATGCTACAGGAAAGATAATCGGTGGTATCGTTTCTGATGAAAGCGTTACACTGATCTTCAAAGGTTTGCGTACCGATATCTTCTGGAGTACTTCAGCCGACTCGGTTATCGTATCTGATCCGGAAGGTCTTATCGTGGCAGTAACCGGAGTTCAGATAGACGGAAGTCTTCTTGATTACCTCTTAAGCAGACACGTTGACCAGGTTATGGTCGACATGTTGAACATCCAGCTTTCTCCGGAATCAGATGTTCAGGATGATCAGCCGGATTCACTGATATCAATCCTTGATGACATCGATGGCGGTATTGTTGTCAGCACAGACAGGCTGTTACTGCGATATGGCATAATAACTGAACCATCGGGCACCCTTATCGATTCCATGTACCTTGACGCATCAATCGAGAGAGGGGTCGGAGTAGCTGTGAATGTTGACTCAGCCGGGATCGATCTTCCCGGATTCGGCAGAATCGGCGGGAGCGGGCTTTTGCGGATGTCTGATGGCGATGTTACAACTGACGGATTCACAGGCTTTGCAGCCCCGGGATCACTTCTGATCTCCGGAACGCTTTACGGTTCGGAGGAAACCCTTAATCTGGAAATATCGGGATTTGCGGGCACTTCATCTTTTGATATCCCTGTTGATCTGTCGGTTTTTCTTGATGGTAGCCTGAGAGGAAAGCTGTCGGATCTTCAGGTTGATCTGGCGCTTTCCCGTGGGAGTGCTGTTCTATTCGGGAAGGAAGCTTCCTTTGAAGCGGACACTCTGACAGCGGATCTTAGTGGTATCGCCGTGCGGAACCTGTCCCTTGTAACTGATAATGTTGATTTGAACCTCGATGGCGGATTCGACATAAAATCTCTGGGATGGAATGCTGCCATCCGCCTGAATATGGCAAATACGGATATTGCTGAATATCTGACGCAAATCTCGACCACAGATGTTACCGGCGTCATCTCCGCAGAATGTAGCGGAACAGGCTCATCGAATCTGAATGGCACCGCGACCATCGACCTTGCCGCGTCAACCTCTGGAATCGTCAGTGTCTCGATGCTCCACCTCGATGCTGTTCTATCAGATAACTCCTTCAATCTTGACGGATATGTCAACAACGGAAGTAGCAAAGTATCATTTACCGGTGATGGACATTTAGGACCGGGATGGGTACCGGAATCCTGGACAATGCAGGCTGATGGTGAGATTATGGATCTATCCTTTATCAGGGACCTCGATACCGTCGAATATCCCGATATCACCTCCGCATTTTTCTCCGTGAACGGGAACGGTACAAAATTCGGCATTAATATCCAGGGTACTGCCGGTGTAAGAGGGCTTGAAATGGATGAATTATCCGCTGAACGGGCATCATTCAACGGTTCTCTGAATTATTCCACAAGAAACAATATAACTGGGATTACCTTCGGGATGAATTTCGATGGCAGTGTTGAAGTCCTTGGCTTCGTAACTGAAGGAGTATCGGCCGATACTGCATCCCTTGATGGGACTTTCAGTATATCGAACCGCAGTATGACAGCGGATGCTGCCCTTCTGATTGACAGCCTCAGGGTAATCTCGGACGTTTTCCACACAGCAGCGAATATAAAATTCGACAATGATGATATCATAATAGACGGATTAACATTCACCGGTTCAGATGACCGGATATATTCGGCTGAAATGGAAGTGGAAATAGGCGATACGACCTTCTTCAAGATTGAGGAGATAAGAGCTACCCATTCAAAACTGAGAGTAATTACCACGGGAGGACTATCAGGGTTTACTGAGAATGGTACAATCATACTGGATACACTCTGGCTGGATCCTCCAGTGGGAGAACTTGCCATGTCCGGGATTCTCAGTGAGGAAAGAACGGAGATGCATGCTGATATAGTTAACTTCGATTTCAGCTCCTTCAGCACGTTTTCCGGTTTGCCTGCTGATATGTCCGGTGTTGGTAATTTCAATGTTTCGTATCTCATGGATACAACAGGTGCTCAGGGTTCTCTGACAGGGAAAATTTCGGATCCGGCGTACGGTCAATTTAAAATGGACAGCATAACCATCGATGTTTCAACAGAAGACAACGCATTCAATGTAAACGGGATTTATGCCTGGAATAACGGAGTAAGATCCGGTCTGCAGATGAGAGCCAGGGATATCTGGGCTGGAACGGAGTTCGCTCTGCTTGCTGACAAGATCCAGTGGCTCGAACTTGAGATCAACAATATTGGCGACTGGCTTTTCTACGTTCTTCCCTTACCGGTGAAAACCATGGGCGCAAGTGTTTCCGCAAGAGCTGAGTACGAGAAAACTGATGAGGATTATACATTTGAAATTCAGGCGTCCGCGAGAATCAGCCGCCTTTACATTACACTTCTGGGAATTGAGTTGCCCAACGTGAATTTCTACTTGAATTATCCTGATACTACAGAAAGCAGTTACAATGCCCGGTTCACACTGGGCGCCGGTAGCGAGAGTACAGGAGACTTTTCCTCCAGCTGGCAAGCGGACATCATCAGCCTCTTTCCTTTTGAGCTTGGTGATTACCGCCTGAGTTTCTCACTGTTTGATATGGAAATAGCCATACCCGGGATGGGAGCTGTTATCTGTTCCGGAGCGCTCAACTCTGATGGAACAGGGCTGGAAGATCGACCTGTCCTCTCAGGCAAGCTGGAGATTCTTGAGGGAGCGGTAGGTATTCCTCAGCCGGTAAGTTCCTCCTCCGATGGATCTGGAGAATTGCCGTTCGATCTCTCCATAGACGTGGCCGGAACCGGAGCTCTGTGGTTCAGAACGAATTTTGCTGATATTGAGATGTCTCTCAAACTCAGAATATTTACTCTTGAGCGAAAGCCAACTGTCAATGGATACGTATCAGCCGTAAGAGGTAGAATTACATTGCTTTCGAGGGATTTTCAGATAACTGAAGGACGGGTGAATATACTGCAGGGCAACCCACCCACCATGCAGCTGAACGTAACAGCTGAAACAACAGTACGAAGCGTAATAAGCCATGATGAATACAGGATTACGATTCTAATATCGGGGGATGTGGAAAACCCCCAGGTCACCCTCTCCGCTGATGGACCGATGGGTCAGATTGCCCAGGAGGATATTCTTACTCTGCTGGCAGTCGGGTTAACCTACAGCGAGATGCAGCAGATGAACTCCTCGGCTATCAGATCCGAGGTTGAGAATGTCGCTCAGACGATGCTTGGAAATCTTCTTGCCCGGAATCTCAGGCATGAGATTGGCCTTGATACATTCGAGATATCTCCCGAGCTTCTCTCAGATACCACAAGCCTTGTTCTTAATGTTGGGAAATACGTTCTACCGGATCTATATGTTTCTTACAAGGGTGATGTGTTCTCCGCTGACCCTGGTACTTTCAGTGCCCAGTACCTCTTCAGTTCTGATTTCTACGTTGAAGGAACGAGCAGAACCACAATACACGGATACCAGGAACCTACGCTGGAGCTTCATTACACCATAAGGTACTGATCCGCTTCAACCTATGGTTTTTTACCAAGTACAGCCAGAGAAGTTGCTCCATGAAAGCCGATTCTGTGAAGCCTTCTTCTTAGCTCTTCGCCCCGTTTAAGCAGTTCGGAGTTATCCTCAATATCTTGCGTTCTGCTGATGTAGGTGTCGATGGCTCCGTTTAAATGGTCTATTACTTCTTTATCCATCGGATCGCTGTCCAGGGAAGAATAGTCATCTGTTATCATCTCATCCAGACCAAGCTCTTCGAGCATATGAAGGATTTTCTTCCTTGGAAAAGTACTGAAATGAGGTACTCGATGCAGTGCATCGATGGATGCCCACCACTCATGCATCAGAACGTGTGTCATCTGAGCTTCGGTCTGGTTGTCGCAGTACATCTCGCTCACAAGAAAGTATCCCCCATGTCTGAGTACCCGCATCATTTCCTTCAAGGTATCATCCAGATTCGCCATATGATGAAGTGAATTGGAAATACAGACCATATCGAGGCTTTCATCGGGAAAAGCCATTTCCGATGAGTCCATACACACCGGGAGCATATTTCCGATATTTTTCAGGACTTCCCTGAATTTTCCCAGCCCCTTCTGGCTTATGTCGATTCCTATGATTGTGCCAATTCCCTGATACTCTTTTCTCAGAAGACCGGCGAAGTTTCCGTTCCCTGTGGCGATATCTAGTACAAGTGGTGCTTTAATGCCTTTCAGTGTTTTCTCGAGTGAATCCATGTTTTACAGTTTCCTTTTTGAGTATATGTGATAATCATATATACGCGCATTGCAGTTGGGGGATCAGCACGATTTGCCCGGGAAATCTTGTTGTCTAGGAAACGGAGTACGTTTTTTTCTCAGGAATCACTCCTCTTATTCCTCCTCTTGGATCTTCTACATCACGTTCGAATCTGGGGATAAGATGAATATGTACATGAGGTATCGTTTGTCCGGCTGCCTTTCCTTCATTCACTCCGATGTTGTAGCCGTCTGCTGCCAGTGATTGCTCAAGCTGCTTCTTTCTGAAACCCAGCGCGTGGGAAATTGAGGTTAGTTCTTCTCTGGTGGCGTCGAATACACTTGCGAAGTGCCTGAAGGGTATGATGAGAGTGTGTGAAGGAGAAACCGGGTAAAGGTCGCGGATGATGTACACATTTTCATCTTTCCAGATAATCCTGTCTTCATCGGGATTACAGAACGGACAATCATTCATTTTATCCTCCAAATCAGAAATACAGAGTATAGCTTGCTTTCCCTCAATTCATAATGTACGATATTCTACCAATGTGAAACAGGAGGAGAATTCTGAAGTATTTTACAACGCCACCGGATGGGTTTTTCAGCAGAAGTGCTGAAATCCTTGCCCACGATCTTATTGGCTGCCTTTTACGAAAGAAGGCTGGCGGAGGATTCATCTCCGGTGTAATAGTAGAAACGGAGGCTTACACCGAGGATGATCCCGCAAGCCATTCCTTCAAGGGCAGAACTGACAGGAACGGACCTATGTTCGAAAGGGGCGGCCTGGCTTACGTTTATCTTATCTACGGTGTTCACAACTGCTTCAATGTAACATCCGGAATTCCCGGAAGGGGAGAAGCCGTGCTCATCCGTGCGGTGAATCCCTTTGAGGGTATCGAACTGATGGTTGAGAACCGTGGGACGGAAGAACCTGAGAATCTTTGCAGCGGTCCTGGCAAACTTTGTCAGGCATTCGGAATAGACAGAAGACACAATGGCATCTCACTGCTAGACGGTGAAATTCAAGTGCTTGTTCCGATCGCAGATGAAAAACTCAAAATATCTGTCACAAAGCGTATCGGTATCACAAAGGCTACTAACCTTCGAAGAAGATTTTCCCTCAGGGGTTCCAGATGGGTTTCAAATACTTCACGAGAGAAATAATCAGCCTGGATGCAGATCTATAATCAGTCGTCACTTGTTTGTGAGAGTGCTTTAATTGTAAGGAGCATCAGTCCGATTCCCTCAATCACCGCGAAGAAAACGTAGATATCACCATGGAAGGCAGCTCCGTTGTCTTCAATCCATCTCAGTGTCCAAAGAACGTATCCATGGGGAATAAGAAGCTGGAAAACCGGGGAAAGAGTCCATGATGCAGTGGAAGCCTGGGCCATGAAGGCCAGAAGGCTGAGAATATATCCAGTCTGGTTCAGGTATTTCTCCAGCAGAATCGTTACTGAAACCGCGGTCAATGAGGCAAATGGAATAACAGCCCAAAGCTGCCATGGGAATCCACACTTTCCGGCTGTCCAGATAGCGGCCAGCCCCAGAGCGGGGAGAGCACCTGCGAGAAAAGGAAGAAATATTTCCGGAAGTATAAGTGAGTACTTGCCGGCTTTTGACTGAAACAGGATATCAGCAAGATTGTTTCTTGCATCCGATTCACGCCATCCGACAAGAAATGCCGCAGGTCCGCAGTAAGTGATGCAGGATATTACCAGAGGTAGAAACGGGATTGCGGTCCGTCCTGGAAGTATCCACACGATGAAGGGAGCGGCAAGCAAAATCCATACAAATAGTTGTCGACGTAGAGCCCATTCCGACATGTACCGGAATACACAGGCCCATATTCTCAGATATCCAGGTCTTCTGCCCAAAAAAGATCCGCCTCTCCAGGTTCATCGTCAGTGGTATAGAATTCCACCAGTTCGGAGTTCGATGGCGGTCTAACTTCAAACCCGGTTATCTGTCTTGAATTAGCTCTGGCAAGGTTAACCAGATTTGTTACGGCAGCGGAGAGCCCGGCATGGTAGAATTCGTATCCTCCCTGTACTGCCACAATATCCTTCGCGCCAGGAAGGCTTTCCATCACAGCCCTGGGGAGAGCAGGAAAGAACTTGACATGAAGCCTCATAAGAATTGAACATGCATCTGATAGTTCCTGAAGCCTGACTATTCTCCTCACATCATGTGAATCGCATATAGCAATTCTATCAGCGGATTGAGGTATGTACTGTATTTCGGGAAGGGATGCTATAACTGCGCAACCGCTCTGACAGAGATTTTCAAGAAGGGGATGCAAATTTTCGGAAAAAGGACCCTGCAGTACAAATACATCAGGAACAGGCAGGCATGCGGCAGCGAATGTTACCAGATACCGATTGTCGGGTGAAAGCCTATTTACTTCTTCATCTATAAGGTTTTCAAGCGAACACCAGCTGTAGAGCTGGGACAGGATTTCTCCGGTTTCTTTTCTGCTATAGCCAGCTGCAGCTGCCGCAAGCGAGAAATACCCTGATACAGTCATTCCATCAGGGCATGAGAAATTGCAGGAAACGTATTCAATCCTGCCCCTTGCGCTATGGCTGTGAATACTCAAGTTATCATCACCAAGTTGAATATTTCCTGAAACAGGTAATCTTCGGCCTGCTAGAATAAGGGCAAGATCCGAGGCGATGGTTTCATCATCACCAAGAAGAACTGTCATTGATCCTGCAAGAACCGCTAAGTCAAGTGGTACTTTTGAGTTATCCGTTATACAAAGCTCCTCAGTTCTCAGCTGTACTGAAGAATCCATGTACTGAGGTTCCCTTCTTTAGTCCGTTTTCATCAGACTGGCATCTGCCAGTTCAAGAGCCCTCACAACTGCAAGACCTTCCGCGCCGGAGGATATGGGAGTACTGCCAGTCTCTATACACCTGAGAAATTCATCCATCTCCGCCGCAAGAGGTTCTCCCGTTGGCAGCTTCGGTGAAAGGATATCTCCCGTTCTATACGAGAGTTGATATTCGCCAAAACTCTCTGGTTCAATGACTTCAACTCCCTTATCGTAAACCTTTATTTTCTCAATTGGTTCTGTATCATCGTATACGAGCATTTTTCTGCTGCCGACGATGACAGTTCTTCTGAGTTTCGAAGGTGAAAGCCATGATACCTGCACGTTACCGATTGCACCGCTCGGGAAAGCGAGGTTGATGAATGCCACATCCGGGATTTTATCAAGAACGTAAGCATGACCGAAGGCGTTTACGCTGGAGGGTTCCTCTCCCAGCCAGTAGAACAGCATTGAGAAATCATGCGGAGCAAGGTCCCAGATTACTGAAACATCCTTCTGGTGCAGTCCGAGATTTACCCTGCTCGAAGTGATGAAGTGAATTTCCCCCAGTTCACCGCTGTCGATAATTTCCTTTGCTTTAATAACGGGAGGAGAGAACATGAATGTATGCCCAACCATTGTAACAAGACCGTTCTTTTCGCCAAGTTCAACAAGTTCCTCAGCCTGTTCTATGCTGGCGGCAAACGGTTTTTCGACAAATACATGCTTTCCAGCGAGCAAAGCTTCTTTGGCGAGGGGAAAGTGGGATGAGACGTTTGTGGCTACTACAACTGCATCAAGACTGCTGTCATTTAGAATGTCCCGGTAATCCGATGTGTAACTGACATCAGGATATCTTAATTTCATTATTTCAAGACGAGTTGTATCTGAATCGCACATTATAAGCTCGCCGTTCCGTTTGTTGGCGTAGAGATTTCTGAGTAAATTGGGGCCCCAGTACCCAAGTCCGATCACTCCCGTTTTAAACATGTGTTTCCTTTCCTGTGTTTTTTATTAGTGATTCAGTCTTCCGGTTAAGGGAAACTACAACTTGATGCGATAACAGTAAAGTCAAAAAAAGGAAAAAAAAAGGGGTCAAATCTTTACTCTTGACTTTATTTGGCAAAAAGGTGCCGGGTCTAACATCTAAACATTCGTTGCTGCTGTAATAATTGAAATGTTAAGATGTCAGTCCCCCGTCCTCAAAGGTTGCCTGGCAGGATATATACTTCTATCTTATCAATAGGAGGTAATCAATGAACTTTGAGAAATTAACAACTAAATCAAAAGAAGCTATTCAGGAAGCCAGTAGAATAGCAATTGAAGCTGGTAATCCGGAGATAGTCCCCGTTCATCTTGCGGCTGTTCTGCTTGATGATCAGAACAGTGCAATAGCTGGAGTTCTCGACAGCCTTGAAATAAGTCGTCAGGCGATCAGAGATGAGATTACAGGTATACTGAGTTCGCTGCCAAAAACCCGGGGCGGCTCAGAACCCAGGATGTCTTCAAATCTGGTGAAGATACTTGGTACAGCGGAGAATATCGCCTCGAAGATGAAGGACGAGTATATAGCCAGAGAACACCTCTTTCTGGGATTACTGGATTCAGGAGACAGGATCGCGAATATACTGCATTCAAAAGGAGTCACGAAAAAGGCTTTCCTGGAGGCTCTGGCTTCCGTCAGGGGATCATCCAGAATCAGTTCGGAATCATCCGAAGACAATTACAAAGCCCTGGAGAAGTACACCAGGGACCTTACCGGAATGGCGCGTCAGGAGAAGCTGGACCCGGTCATAGGAAGGGATGATGAGATCAGAAGGGTCATGCAGGTTCTGGGGCGGAGAAGAAAGAACAACCCAGTTCTTATTGGAGAGCCCGGAGTGGGTAAAACAGCGATTGTTGAGGGGCTGGCAAGGCGGATAGCGGAGGGTGATGTCCCTGAAACACTCAGGAATAAAAGCGTAATGGCACTGGATATGGGTGCCCTGGTCGCCGGTGCTAAATTCAGAGGAGAGTTCGAGGAAAGACTCAAGGCGGTTCTCAAGGAGATAGCCGATGCTGAGGGAAGAATCATCCTCTTCATAGATGAGATGCATACACTTGTAGGTGCGGGTGCCGCCGAAGGCGCTGTTGATGCGGCCAATATGCTTAAACCAGCCCTCGCAAGAGGAGAGCTGCACTGCATAGGAGCAACAACTCTTGATGAATACAGGAAACACATTGAGAAGGATGCTGCTCTTGAAAGGCGCTTCCAGCCCGTTATTGTAAAAGCACCCTCTGTGGAGGATACGATAAGTATTCTACGCGGGCTACGTGACAGATACGAAAGGCATCACGGGATAATTATTCAGGACGCCGCACTTATCGCTGCCGCCACTCTGTCCGACCGATACATCACCGACAGGTTCCTGCCCGATAAGGCTATAGATCTTGTAGATGAAGCCGCGAGCCGTCTTCGTATAGAAATTGACAGTATGCCCGAAGTGATAGATGAGATCAGGCGAAGAATAACGAGGCTTGAAATAGAACGGGAAGGACTTCTGAGAGAGGATGAAACTGACTGTCAGGCTGAGCTTGAAATAATCGAGAAGCAACTTGCCGAGCTCAAGGAAGAAAGAACTGCGCTGGAACTCAGTTGGAAAAACGAAAAAGATCTTATCGATAAAATACGCGATTTCGCCAGACAGGTTGATGAATTTCGCGGGCAGGCCAAGATCGCTGAACGCCAGGGAAATCTGGAAAAGGTGGCGGAGTTGCGGTACGGGAAGATTCGTGAATTGGAAAATGAATCCGCAGCCCTGAAGGAGAGATTGGATGAACTTCAGAAGGAAGGATCGATGCTTTCGGAAGAAATAACTGCCGATGACATCGCTGATGTAGTATCCAAATGGACAGGCATTCCGGTATCAAGGCTCATGGAGAGTGAAAAGGAACGGCTTCTCACTCTTGAAGATGAGCTTCACGAAAGGGTTATTGGCCAGAACGAGGCGGTTTCTGCTGTTTCAGAGGCTGTCAGGAGAGCGAGGGCAAGCGTTCAGGACCCCAACAGGCCACTGGGCAGTTTTATATTCATGGGTCCTACCGGTGTAGGTAAGACTGAACTTGCAAGATCCCTTGCGGATTTCCTTTTCGATGACGAGAACGCCCTTATCAGAATTGACATGAGCGAATTCATGGAAAAGCATTCCGTTTCAAGGCTTATAGGTGCTCCTCCCGGATACGTCGGATACGATGAGGGAGGGTATCTGACAGAAGCGGTCAGAAGGAGGCCTTACTCAGTTGTTCTGTTCGATGAGATTGAAAAAGCCCATCAGCAAGTATTTAACATATTTCTCCAGATACTTGACGAGGGCCGCCTGACGGACGGCCAGGGAAGAACTGTTGATTTTAGAAACACAGTGATTATCATGACCAGCAACCTGGGCAGCGACTGGATAGCTGAAGCAGCCGGTAAGCTGACCCAGAAAGAACTTACGGAAAGGGCAAAGCGGGAACTCAGTACGCATTTCAGACCTGAATTCCTCAACAGAATAGATGATATCATTGTCTTCCGACCACTTGGCAGAGAGGAACTGAGGGAGATCGTCGAAATTCAACTGAGAAGGTTGAACAGAATACTGAAGGAACAGAACATAACCCTTATTCCATCCGAATCGGCCCTGGATCTTCTGACGAAGCTTGGATACGAACCTGCATTCGGTGCAAGACCCTTGAAAAGAGTCATACAGAGGTACGTTCAGAACGAGTTGGCAAACTCCATTATAGACGGCAGAATACATCAGGGGCAGAGAGTACTTCTGAATACCGAAGGTGAGAATTTCGTCATGAAACCGGAATAGAATGTATTCAACCCTTATTGTAATAGCGGGATATCTCGCGGCTGACATCTTTCTTAAAGGGTACATTGCCGCCCTGGTGGTGTTTTCTCTCGGATTGGGGGAATTCCTGTTTCTGCAGGTATTCTTCAAAAAGAAGCACTCTGTTCTCATTCTGGAGGGTGCGGTACTGGCCGCCGCAAGCCTTGCGGGTGACATGCTGGCTGCTGAGGGATACAGCGGAGCTGGATATGTACTTCTTGAACTGATTCTGGCAGGAGTACTGCTTGTATCGACCGCCAGAGGAAAACCGTGGCTTGCTTCCCAGATGAAAAGGTTCTCTGGATTCTCGACCGACAGGAAGTTCTCCGGGGAGATGTCCATAGTTATGGGATTGCTATTTCTGTCTCATGGAATTCTCCTTACCATTCTGATATTGCTGCAGGGGAGGGTGCCGGTTCTACCGGCCATTCTCTCCTTCGTCGTACTTTATGCAGCAGCTGTTTTCATTCTCAGGAGGATGCAGATGGAAAAGAGTATCAGGAACGAAGCACACCTTCTGAAAAGCAATGAAGGAAAATTGATACTCGAACTTGCAGGAGAGAAGCTTGGCAGCATGATGCTGAAGCTGGGAGCGATCAGTATAGTAACTGAGGTTGAGATTGCGGAGAACTGCGAAGTACATGAGTTTCTTGAGACTCTTGAAAAATTCCTGAAGCATCAGGGCTGCAAGGCCCTGAGGTTTGTTACTTGGGATGAAGATGAACTACTCCTTGAAATGTCAGGCTACAGTAGAACCCCTGCCGGCTGGAATAAGATTCTCTAAGGTCGGACTTACCTTTCTTACCTTCATGCAACAGTTTATTAAATTTGATGGAATAAAACGTATTCGCTACTATCATGTATACTCTCAATACTATTTATAGGAACCAATCCGAGTGATTGTAAATAATTCTAAATTTCACCAGGTTTCGTTACGAAGGATCGTAGAAAGATGTGGATCCAAAACTTAAGCGAGATTATATGTCTTAGCTTAACACCTATGACTTAAACAGTAAGTCAAGGACAGATGTATGAGCATTACGAAGTAGACGCGGCTTTATGTGTCGCTGCAGTAGACTGCAGGTAAAATTTACTGACTGGAGATAACGAAAAGGTTCTGGCAGTTAATAGCTAAGTTGCTCAAATTCAACCGATGTGAAGGTTGATTCTGATATTCGGCATATTCTTTAATATGCCATGTTATATAAATTGCTGTAAATGGGTAAGAAAAGTAAGTCCGACCTTGGATAGCGGAGCTTTGCAGATGAGAGTATATTTCAGCTGCTGCTGAATGATTTCTGGAGGTTATTAATGAAAAATATACTTATTGTTTCTATAATATTAACCACCTTTGTTGTTTCGTTGTTATCCTGCGGCGATACATCGGGGCCTCTGGACGTTTCCGATCCCACAGCATCAATTCTTACAGTTACACTTGAAGAGACAGATGCTATTAAGGACAATGAAACCACCGTTTCATCAGCCTTGTCCGAAGAATGTTCGGACAGAAGCGAAGTTACCATTGAAAGAAATAGCAAAGGCGGATTCCAGGCACATGCCGTATGGACCCAGTGCCCTGATGACAATTTCGCCTGGTACGCAATCTACCGTTCAGATACACCCGGAATCCCGTCCAATATTGAAGCTGCCGACACAAGTGTGATATTCACATCGGTTTCAGGTACTTCCTGGTTAGACACCGGCATCATCGCGGGAAACACATACTATTACGCAGTCCGGACTGTTAATGAGGACGATATTGATTCATGGAGTAATGAGGATTCAGTTGTTGTTTCTGCAGCTACACCACCTTCTCCCTCCACATTATCCGGATCTTACACCGGAGATGATACATTCGGCCAAATTACACTGGAATGGACCGAATGTCCGGACAGTGATTTTTATTGCTATAAACTTTACAGATCCGAGAGCCACAATATAGAGAATGATCCCTCACTGGCCGAAATTGTGGCTGTAGCGGAGGGAAGCAATAATACAAATTTCGAGGATAACGATGTTGAAGGGCTTACTACTTACTACTACGCCGTAGAAACAATCAACGAATCGCAGCTGAGTACATGGAGCAACGAAGTATCGGTTGCAATTCCGGATCTGACACCTCTGCTGACCGTGTTTTTCATTGACCCTTCGCATAACAATTACTATTCCGGGGATGTCATTCTCCTTAGAACCCCTGAGAACTACTATTACCTGATTGACGGCGGGGACAGATCGGGAAGCTGGAGCTGCGGAGTTGAAGAAGTGCTGCCGATACTTGACAGCCTGGGTGTAGACAGCCTCGACGGAATCGTAGGCACACATCCCCATTCGGATCATATAGGAGGGCTGATCGGTGTTCTCGATAGTGTACCGGTGACGACAGTATGGGATTCAGGCTTCTCCTATTCTACATCAACTTACTTGGAATATCTGCAGGCGATCTTTGACAACGGTGCAGATTACATCACCCCCAGAAGGGGAGATATTCTCGATTGGGATGATAGTCTTACCGTTGAGTGCATTCATCCTGTGGAGCCTCTCGGTACGAATCCGAATAACGCGTCCATAGTTCTGAGGGTAACTTATGGAAGTGTTTCTTTCCTGTTCACCGGTGATCTTGAAACCAGCGGCGGAGAAAACGTAATTCTCGATGCTTTGAACCAGGGAATAATAGATGATATTTCGGCTGATGTCCTGAAAGTTGGTCACCATGGTTCGTATACTTCAACTTCCCACTCCTGGCTGCAGGCGGTTGACCCGAATTACGCTGCAATAGAAGTCGGCTATGGAAATTCATACGGTCATCCCCACAGCGAAGTTATACAGAGAATTGAAAATTACGGGGCATTTATATACAGAACAGATCAGGACGGTACATTCATAATGACAACGGACGGAACCGACCTGGAAGTCTACCCATGATTTCAATATTCGATTTGGTGCGATTTGCGTTGACTTGAAACATATATTAATTCATCTTTACAACAATTGTCATAATAGTATTTTATTCATTAAATCAATAACATGAACCGGGAGGTTTGCCAGTGAACGAAAGCAGGAAATACCCATTTCCCGAGATTGATCCAGATATCTGCAAGGGGTGTAAGCTGTGTATTGCAGCGTGCCCAACGAACGTATTGGTGATATCTGAGAAACTGAATTCAAAGGGATTTCACTATTCCGAGTACGTTGGTGAGGGCTGCATCGGGTGTGGTAATTGTTACTATACATGCCCGGAACCCAGCGCAGTTACACTATACTTGAAGAATTATGTGCCAGAGGAGGTGAGTTAGATGCCTCGAAAATTAATGAAAGGGAACTATGCCGCCGTATATGGCGCTATTCTTGCTGGCTGCAAGGCATACTATGGTTATCCCATTACACCTGCCAGCGAAATAGCGGAATCAGCCTCCGCACTCTTTCCGAAATTCGGAAGGACGTTCGTTCAATCCGAAAGTGAGGTTTCCGCGATCAACATGGTTTACGGAGCAGCGGGATGCGGACAGAGGGTTATGACCGGCAGCTCCGGCCCCGGAATCAGCCTTAAGCAGGAGGGTATTTCCTACTGTGCAGGCTCAGCTCTCCCATGTGTGATAATAGACATCATGCGAGGCGGCCCGGGTCTTGGTAACATCGGCCCTGAACAGAGCGATTACAATCAGGTAGTAAAGGGTGGCGGACACGGTAACTATAAAGTTATTGTACTTGCTCCTAACTCAGCACAGGAAATGTGCGACCTGACTATGCTGGCGTTCGAACTGGCGGATAAGTACAGAAATCCTGTTTATGTGCTTACTGACGGTGTCATTGGTCAGATGATGGAAGCCGTTGAGCTTCCAGAGCCGGTAACGGAACTCCCTGACAAAAGCGATTGGGCTGTTTACGGAACTGCCGATTCCAGGCATCTCATCAATTCCATCTACCTTGATCATGATGACCTGGAACGATGGAACAGAGAGATGGGGAAGAAGTATGATACCATCAGGAAAAACGAAGTAAGGGTGGAGGAGTACAGGATGGACGATGCCGAGATCGTTGCAATTGGTTATGGAAGTTGCAGCCGCGTAATTCGTTCCGCTGTTGACCTTGCCCGGGAAAGAGGGGTCAAACTGGGTATGTTCAGGCCTATAACTCTCTTTCCGTTCCCTGTAAAAGAGATCGCTCAGTTTACGGACAGGGGAATCAAGGGAATTCTCACTGTTGAAATGTCTGACGGTCAGCTGATAGACGATGTGAATCTTGCGCTGAAAGGGAAGATGATTTCCGAACTTTACAATAGAATGGGTGGCAACGTTCCGACTGCCCTGGAGATCCTTGAAAAGGTCTCCGAACTGTATGGGGTGTGATTATGGCTCAGAAAACAGTACTCAGAAAACCAAAAGGTTTCATCGATGTTTACAAGCATAAGCCGGGGGCTGAGAAGGACAGGACACATTACTGTCCTGGTTGCGGTCATGGAATCCTGCATAAGCTCATTGCAGAAGCCCTTGAAGATTATGACATTGTAGAAAAAACAATAGTAATAAGTCCCGTTGGCTGCAGTGTATTTGCGTATTACTATTTCCACACCGGAAACCTTCAGGTTGCGCACGGAAGGGCTCCAGCTGTTGCTACCGCAGTTTCCAGGGCTAATCCCGATTCGATAGTGATTAGTTACCAGGGTGATGGAGACCTTGCTGCAATCGGAGGTAACAACATTCTCCAGGCTGCGAACCGCGGAGAGAACATGGTTGTTTTCTTCGTTAATAACGCCATTTACGGTATGACCGGCGGACAGATGGCACCGACTACACTTGAGGGACAGAAAACCACTACTACCCCCTATGGCCGAGATCCCAAAACGGACGGTTACCCCCTGCAGGTGTGCGAAATCATCAATCAGCTGACCGCTCCCGTATTCGTAGCAAGAACATCTCTTCATGACATGCCCAATATCAGGAAGACCAGGGCAGCCGTGCGAAAAGGCATAAAGAACGCTATGGACAAGAAGGGGTTTTCCTTTGTTGAGGTACTCAGCATGTGTCCCAGCGGATGGAAGATGGATGCCGTGCCAGCTCAGGGGTGGATTAAAGAAAACATGATACCGAGGTTCCCTCTTGGTACACTCAGAGATATTTCTGAAGATGCACCAGCTGTTGAACGTCCTGTACCTGAAATGGATCCTGATGAGGTCAAAAAAATTCTCGGATTCGAAGCTCTCAGCGACTCGAACCTTGATAAGAACCCGAATGCTGCATTCAAAAAGGTAGCTCTGAGGGTAGCCGGCTTTGGAGGACAGGGTATAATGTCAACGGGTATTGCCCTGGCCAACGTTGGAATGGAATACGGCTACAGTGTGAGCTGGCTTCCGTCCTACGGCCCTGAAATGCGCGGAGGCACCGCGAATTGTTCGGTTAAAATTCAGGCAGATACCATAGGCGCATCCGAGTGTACTGAACCCAACATGATCATCGCCATGAACCAGCCCAGCCTCGAGAAATTCGAGAAAATACTCCTTCCCGATGGTGTGATCATATACAACAGCACGCTTATTGACATTCAACCAACCCGCAGGGATGTAAAGGTTTATAGCATACCCATTACAGGTATAGCTGACGAACTCGGTGACACGAGATTCCAGAGTATGGTTAATGTAGGAGCCTTTGCAGCTGTTACAGGGATGTTCGATCCTGGTGAAATAAAGAATCTTATGTCTTCTCTGTTCGCAGGCAAACCAGAATCGGTCATCAAGCTGAACGAAGAGGCTGTTCAGAGGGGATACAACTACGTCAAGGATAATTTTTCCTGAAGAATAACAATTACCGTCGGCAGCTTCGGCTGCCGGCGGTAACTGTGTTCTAAATTGATTTACTGAACAGGGAGACAATATGAAAACTATGCTGTTTTCTGCAATTATGCTGCTTGTCGTTCCATGCATTACCTTTGGTTTCGGATACGCTGATGCCAACGGGAACGGCACATCCATTCTCGGATACAATGCCGTTACACTGGGGCTTGGCGGAGCAAGAGCAATAGGTTTTGGGGATGCCTTGTCTATTCTGACCAATCCTGCCGACATTTACAGGGTTCCTGGAACCACTTTTTCGATGTCAGTAGGTCCCGCTGTAATCACTGAATCCTTTGAAGACACTACAGGAATCCATGATTACAACTGGATTGCCCTGGCTAATCTTTCGGCTGCGATCAAATTCCAGGCGAGTCGTAAGCTTGCCCTGGCAGCTGGAATAGCAAGGATATCGGATTTTTCGTTTGAAGGCAAATATTATAACAGGGAAGCTGTATCGGGTACAATCATCGAATCAGTGGAACTCAATTCTCACGGTGGTCTGTTCGAAACAGCTGCAGGTTTTTCATGGCAACCGGAAAACTGGATTAATGTGGGTTTATCTGGTGGGTTGCGGTTCGGAGAGATCAGTTACGATTCCACATACGAGGACAGAGTTGAACCTGAAAACGACACAACTGTTTCGACAGGATGGAACGAAAGCGATTTCTGCTGGCATGCTGGAATCATGATTCCTCTCAGTCTCAGCAGCATAGGTATTTCATGGGCATCCGCCACAGATCATTACGATGCTCGAATTGCCGCTGGAGGAATGCTTTATACCGGGGAATCGAAGCAGGGAGCTCTTGGAATAGAGGCTGAAATCGTTGATCCGGGAGATGCCAATAACCTGGAAGCCAGGATTATCGGACAGATAATGTCGTCCAGCACCCTTGCATTCAGGGGTGCGTTATCCTTTATTGACAGGAATGGGGACATTGAGAGCCAGGGAATGGGCCTATCCGTAGGTTCGGGAGTTGTCCTTGGAAGAATAACACTCAATGGAGCGTTTTCCTGGTCTTCGATAAAAAGAGAATCCTGCGTTTTCTCAGAATGGGACAATTCTGATATCAACCTGTCGCAGTCATTACTTTCCTTCGGATTTGACTGGAATCTATAGGTTAAAGCCAGGGCCTTACAGCAAGACGGTATTCATGCACTTCCTCAGGTCTGAAGAAAAGTTCTATTTCTCTTTTTGCTGATTCAATAGAATCGGACGCATGTATCATGTTATGGCCGGGACTGGTTGCATAATCACCTCTTATAGTTCCGGAGGCGGCTTCTGCGGGATTGGTTGCTCCCACCATTGACCTGACTATTTCAACTGCGTCCATAGATTCTAAAATCATGATAACCGACGGCCCGCTTGTGATAAAGGAGATCAGACCTTTATAGAACTCTTTGCCCTTGTGTTCTTCGTAATGCTGCTCTGCTGTTTTCGGGGAGATTCTTGTAAGTTTCATAGCAGTTATCTTCATTCCCCTTCTCTCGAATTTGGATATCAGCTCACCGACCAGTTCTCTCTGTACCGCATTCGGCTTAAGAATAGCAAGTGTTTTCTCCATGAAAGCCCCTTTCATCTGTTCAGATAATATGCTTATCATTTAATTGAGCGCAATATTGATTTTACTACCAGCTGTTTGTATCATTGGAGGGACAATAACAATCACAAGAAAGGAATTAATTATGCCCGATTTCTCAAATTCCGTATTTTCACAGGGACGAACCGCACAAGCAGTATCGACTCTTATTACACTAATCCTGATTCTGTTTATTGTTCCTGAAGCAAGTCTCGGGTATGGATTTCACGACGCTCAAACTTATGGAAACACCGTAAATGTTGTCAGCATCAGATCTGCTGCCATGGCTGGTATCAGGGTATTTGGTGCTAAGGGAGCCTCCGCACTATTTCTTAATCCTGCCACCCTTTCCGAAGTAAACAGTTTCAATATGACTGCCTCCTCATCTTTTCTTGCCTGGACGGAGGAGGTTGTTGACACTACCAGTATAATACAACGGGCGGAAGCAGGATTTGGTTCAGCTACAGGTGCAATGGCTTTCAGGACCGGACCGGATCTGGTTATAGGAGCCGGTGTTGCAAAGGTATCGGATTTCCAGTATAACGGAACCCATTATCTGCCCGATGATCCTTCCCATCCCGGGATTGATATTTTTGAAAGATTAACGGCCAAAGGAGGTCTTTGGGAAGCTCTTGGAGGTGTTTCGTGTAGTGTTACCGATAATTTTGCAGCAGGAGTATCCGCAGGATTGAGATTCGGTGAAGTTAGTTACGATTACAGCTTCGATAGGAAGTACACTCCATTTGTTGATTCAACTGCTTCCTGGAGCTGGGATATGTCCGAAGCATGCTATCACGCGGGATTCATTCTAGGGGATGATGGAATAGCCGCTGGCGCGTGCTACACTTCAGGTTCTTCCGATCATTACTATTCTTCTTTAGCACTTTCGGGTAAAGCCAGGGCCGAACACATCGGTAATACTACGATGGGTTTTGAGGGTGAAATAATTGATCCGTTTAACAAGAACTATTTTCACGGAAAACTCTCTATTGAGACTCCCATAAAGCATAATATCAACATTATGGCAGGCGTCGGATTCAATGAGGGAGCGAACATGAACCGCGTAGGATTGGCTTTCTCCATAGGAGGAAACTTCCAGTCAGGCCCAATGCAAGTAGACTTAGCGTTATCTCATATGGGCAGATCCCGGATCAGCACATCTTTCCCCAAAGAATATTCGGATTATATTGATGATTCCTGGACTCATTTCTGTATTGGACTGCAGTACATGATTTAGTTTGAACGATTTCATCGTTGACTATGAGAGCGAATTTAATGAAAACTGATTCAGGAGATTCCACTTCCCGTGGATGGGTAAGAATCAGCTGGACTCCGGATTCAGGTGCATTGCTTGTTTCCGGTGACAGTGAAGGCTTACTGGGAGTAAGTGCGCGAAGGCTGATAAACTCAACTGAACCTCTTAGCCTTCTACCCACCGAGCTGGCAAACGTTCTGGCCAGCGGGTTACCGGATATCCCGATTTATCTGTCCACATCATCTCTCACCGGTTCGGTAACCACTGTTAGGGAACAGGCCGAGATAATTCTATTCGGTACTGCCGGATTCCAGAATCGCAGCAATATCATGCTTGATGAACTTGGTGCGGGTATTGTAGGAACAGATAGAACCGGCAGTATAACACTTTGGAACAAAGCGATGTCCAGCATATTCAGAGTTCCCCAGAAGCACATAATAGGTAAGAACTTGCAGGATGTTCTTGTATCTCCGGTTCTGTATTCATGGGATAATGTCATAAAGATGGTGTTGGATGGCAAACAGATCAAAGTAATCTGCCGTCCGGATGCTCAGCGGAGAATTGAGTGCACATTATCACCAGGTGGAAGTGGTCTGGTGGGCACCTGTTTCGATACAACCGAGAGCTTTCAGGCCGAAAACCGACTCAGAACAAGCAGAAAGATGAATCAGGCATACTTTCATTCCGTGAGTACCGGCCTGGTTCTGTTCGATAAAGATTACAGGATTCTCGTTGCGAACAGAGCTTTCGGCCGCATGTTCGGGCTGGTGGAAAACCTGCTTGGTATCCACCTTCATGAAATTCTACCTAGCGAAAGTTATGAGATCATAGAAGACCAGACCAGACCATTTTTCGTAGACAACTCAAAGGAAAAGGAGAATGCCAGAACTGCCCGTTTCACTCTTCCAGATAAAACCAGAAAGATAATTCTCCAGGACGTTCATCCAATTATGGAGGATTCAGGGGAAGTATTCTATGCGGTTGGAATATTTGAGGATATTTCAGAAATCACAATTATGAACGAAAGTTACAGAAACAACCTGGAGACGGTTAAAAGAGTAAACCAGCTGGCTGATGATCTGCAATCCGGTAGAACACTCAGCTCTGATGAAATCGCAGAAAGACTTCAGGATTGCATTTCTGCAGATGCTGTGGCAATCTATCTTTCCGACCCCCTCTCGGACAGCAGACTAAAAGGCAGTACATCCAGCTGGCCGGATGATGTCCCTGAAGCCTTTTCGGAGTTAAGGCTGGCACCTGTGCTAATGGAATCCGATACAGGATACAGAATCACGGGAGACGATATTGGAGTTCTTAATACCTGGTTTGATAACTGTCTTGTATTTCCACTTGAATCGGAAAGAAAAACCTTCGGGTATATTGTTATGGCTAACACGAAAAGCAATTTATCGTCGGATGCTTTTTCCCTTGCAGAAATTTCCGCTAGAATTGTCATGGCGCATTTCAATGCCAACGAGTATGAGACGGAGATCGAGCACCTGGATCTTCTGATCGGCAGGCAAAGTAAACTAGCCAGTACCGTCATCGATTCACTTGATGTCCCTGTTGCCATTTTCAGGATCGACTGGTCGGTTATACTATGGAATAGACCTATGGAGGAATTAACCGATGTATCATTCGATCTTGCTTCCAGCAGGTCAGAGCTTGCCGCGAATATTCTTTTCCATGGTATAGGCGGAATCAGTGCAGCCCAGAAATATATCAGAAACGGATCTTCGGAATTCCCTGAATCATGGGAAGTTGAAAATCAGAATGGAGATACTACCAGGTGCACCTGGCGCCTGTTTAGAACGGAATCGGTGGAAGGTAGAAATCTGGAACCCGTTATAATCATTGCCGGTGTGAAATCCGATGATACCTATAGTATTAATTCAGCCAAAAAAGCAGCCGAGATATATTCCGCATTGAGCAGAGGAACATCGGCCCTGCTTTCAGCTTCGGACCGAATCAGGATTGAAGAGGCAGCAGCAGCTGCGTTGCTTGAAATATCCGGAGCGTCCAGGGTTACTCTGAAGATCCGAGGTATAAATCCCGTTACCAGAACTTCCTACGATCAGAAAACTGATGCGGAAGCCTTACGCCAATGGACACTTTCACTGGAAACCGATACCGAGATAATAGGAGAATGCCTGTTTCAAGGTGGAAAAGAATACTCCGTCATGAAGGATTTTACCCGAAACGTTGCCAGAACCTGTGTCGAACTTGAAAAGGCAGCCATAGGAAGGCGATTTGTACTTATTGCGGAGAGGGCAGCTGGCAAATTCCTCATCTCAAACAGCAGCGGCAGGATACTTCTGTCCACCTGGATGGATATAACAGATGGAGTCGTTTCCAACCGGACAGTTTACGATACGTTCTCCGGCACTGAATGGTCATATCTGGATGCGTCAATATCAGGCATACTGAAAAAGGGCAGACTGAATATGAAACTCAAAACTGACAGCGGTGATTATATACAGATGGCTGCTGTGTCTCTTGATGGACATGAAGGGGAGGCACTGATCATATGGTGGCCAGTATCCGACCCTTCATATACAACACATCTTAAATACCTGGATATAGCCGAAGCATCGGGAATTGCGCTGAGGGACATGCTGGACAGTCTTATTGCTTCCATCAGTATGGGCTTCCTGCGTATTAAAGAAGTTCTTAACCCTGATCATCCAGTAGCGGCTGTTTTAAATACAGCAAAGTACGCTTTCGAGGGGATGGACAAGGGTTACCAATATCTTCACCTGATACAGATGTCGTTGAATACCATTCCTGAAAGGGTAAACACTGAATTCTATCTTGATAAGGTAATGTCATCGTTCGCTGAAGCAGGTATGCTTTCTCCGGATATCTCCATATTGGGAGGGCTATACGATATTTCAGGCAATATTGACCTTATGCAGCAGGTTACGGTGCATTTATGCAGTATTGTCTGTTCTGAAATAGCACCCGCCTTTAAGATATCTGTCATAAAAAGAAAAAATCTTAAAAACAGGGAGGGTCTGTCCAATGGAGTTGAGCAGTACGTACAACTGAATATCCGCAAGGCGGACGGGAGCCCCTTGAAGAATATTTCTGAAGGATTTTGCGATCTGACTACACCTGTGGATTGTTCGGGAGGGATACCTCCTGCCTCGGAGATATCTCTGCTGTGTATGATATTGCGACTTACTGGTGCTGCTCTTTTCATGAATGAAGACAAATGTTCCCTGTACATGCTTTTCCCCTGCATAGACTAACATCGATAATTGAATCGTCTGCTTTGCTTTGGCAACTCATCCGGAATTTACTTCAAGAGAGGGTTGCCTATACTTTACCTCAACCTCTTTTCTGCTCATACTACCGATTCGTATTATCAATTAATTGATGAATATCATCTGGAGGAATAACCTTGGATCCCTACGATTTTAGAAAACTTGAAGAAAAATGGAAGCCTGTCTGGGACAGGATGGGACTTTACAGAACCGGTACGGAACATGACAGAGAACCCTTCTATTGTCTTGACTATTTTCCCTATCCCTCTGGTGCTGGTCTTTCTGTTGGCCATTGCAAGAATTACATCCCCACAGATGTCATATGCCGTAAGAAACGGATGGACGGATTCAACGTATTGCATCCTATGGGTTGGGATGCCTTTGGCCAGCCGGCGGAGGAGTACGCCATTAAAACAGGTACACACCCCGCTGAAGTGACCAGAATCAACTCGGACACATACCGCAGACAGTTTAAACTCATAGAAGCCAGTTACGACTGGAAAAGGGAGATCAACTCAAGCGATCCCGGCTACTACAGGTGGACCCAGTACTTTTTCAATCTCCTCTTTGACAGGGGGCTTGCCTATCAGACCGAGAAGGATCAGATGTGGTGTCCCGCATGCAGGATAGTCCTTTCCAATGAAGAGGCAGCAGGCGGTATCTGCTGGCGCTGCGGAGGTGAGGTTACCAGAAAGAAACTGAAGCAGTGGTTCTTCAGGATTACCAAGTATGCCGACAGACTGCTTCACGACCTTGAAGGTCTCGACTGGCCCGAGGGGATCAAAGCCATGCAGAGAAACTGGATAGGAAGATCCGAGGGAGCCGAGGTTCTTTTCAAGGCGGTTAATCCTGAAACAGACTTTGAATCAGGCCTTCCGGTATATACCACCAGGCTTGATACTATCTTCGGTGCTACATTCTGTGTTCTTGCTCCCGAGTATACGGGTATCGAGAAACTGGTTACGTTAGAGAAACATGATGAAGTCCTTGATTATGTGAAAAAAGCCAGGACAAAGAGCGACCTCGAGAGGACTACGTCAGCGGATAAAGATAAAACCGGTGTGTTTACCGGCTGCTTCGCTGTAAACCCATACAACGGTGAAGAGATTCCGCTGTATGTCGCCGATTATGTTCTGGCGGGTTATGGGACAGCTGCTATAATGGCTGTGCCAGCCCATGATGAAAGGGATCATGCATTCGCTACAAAATTCGGCATACCAATTGTTGAGGTTATAACTCCCGAAGGCGTACCACAGGGGGTTTCAGATGCGGCTACTGTCGCGGACGGACAGCTCATTAACAGCGGGTCCTTTACCGGCATGGATTCCGATGAAGCCAGGGAAAAGATGGCTGAATATGCCATTGAGAATGGAATAGGGAAACCGGATGTCCGTTACAAGATAAGGGACTGGCTGGTTTCAAGACAGCGGTACTGGGGAGCCCCGATACCGATAATACACTGCGAGAAATGCGGAACCGTACCGGACAGGAATCTTCCGGTAATTCTCCCCGAAATGGATAACTTCGAGCCGGATGATTCGGGTCGTTCACCTCTGGCAAGGGCAGAGGAATGGGTGAATACTTCATGCCCTGAATGTGGAGGCCCAGCCAGACGTGACACCGATACGATGGCAGGTTTCGTTTGCTCATCGTGGTATTTCCTCAGATTTGCCTCCCCGCATGAATCCGATAGGCCCTTCGATCCGGAAGCGGTGAAATACTGGCTCCCTGTGGACCTTTATGTAGGTGGCGCGGAGCATGCTGTAATGCACCTTATCTATGCCAGATTCTGGACAAAGGTCATGTACGATGAAGGTATGCTTGATTTTGCTGAGCCATTCTCAGTGCTGAAGAATCAGGGAATGATACTCGGAGGCGATGGGCAGAAAATGTCTAAATCAAAGGGAAATATCGTGACTCCGGATGAGATGGTAGAGAAGTACGGCGCTGACGCTTTGCGGCTTTATATCCTTTTCATGGGACCATTCGAAGCGGAACTGGATTGGAGTGAGAAGGGTATAGCCGGCACCTACAGGTTTCTCAGGAGGGTATGGTCGGTGGTTCATGAAACGGCTGAACCTGTTCCAACGGAGCAGGATGACGATTTTATTACAGAACTTCGTTACAACACTGCAAGGACAGTGAAGAAGGTTACCGAGGATATAGATTCCTTTGCTTTCAATACGGCAGTTGCCGCTATGATGGAGTTTGTGAATTTTCTTTCTGCAAACAGGGAGAGAGCCGGAACTGCAGGCGAATTCTGGAGGGACTCAATCCGGAAACTGCTTGTACTCATGGCTCCCATGACACCCTTCATCTCCGATGAACTATGGGAGCGGATGAACTTCCCTGGAGATACGGTTTTCAGATGGGAATGGCCATCATGGGATGAAGATGATCTTATTCTGGACACCGTTGAAATAGTCGTTCAGGTCAGGGGAAAGATCCGCGGCAGGATTAGAATAGCCACAAACGCCAGTACCGATGAGATCGAGAAAAAAGCTCTGTCGCTGGACAGGATAGAAGAGATGCTGGGGGACAAAGAACCAAGAAGGGTAATAGTCGTACCCGGCAAACTCGTTAACGTTATACCATGACAGCTCCCGTTATGCAGCCCTTTACTCTCATCTGGAAGCTGGTCACCGGGATACTTGTGCTTACGGGAAGGCTTGTTGCCGGGATTATCGGCACAGTGTTCGTAGTTCTTGGAGTGGTACTCTGTATAACAGTTATCGGAGCAATTGCTGGAGTGCCCCTTATTTTAATTGGTATTCTGCTGATACTCAGATGTCTGTTTTAAATGGTATCCATACGATTCGGAAAGCGATGAACGATTGATGCTTCCCTGTAGAGCAGATATCAAACCAGGCATAGTGGTTAAGCTTGTCACCAAGGTTAACCAGCGTTCCGGTGAATTGACCGAAGGGATTGTTAAGGACATTCTGACAAGATCATCGAAGCATCCTCATGGCATTAAGGTTCGGCTGGAGAATGGAATTGTGGGAAGAGTTAAAGAGATATCATCATGTGGTTGAAAAAACAGCGCAGGCACTAAGCTGGAGAGAACTGGAGGTACATCATGGTAGTTCGCAAATATACAAATGTAGAAGCTGAAGATGTAAATATTGAGAATGCGAAGGGTGTAAAAAAGCGAGTGCTTATCTCGGAGGCCGACGGTGCTCCGAACTTCATTATGCGGCAATTTACAATTGAACCGGGTGGTCACACGCCATGCCATACACATCCCTGGGAGCATGAAGTCTACATACTGTCCGGGACAGGTAAAGTCCATCTGGGGGAGAGCAGTTATAAACTCGCCTTCGGAACAGCGGTGCTTGTTCTGCCAGATGAGGAGCACAACTTCGAGAACACAGGCAGTGAACCCCTGGAATTCCTCTGTTCAATTCCAAAATAGAATGGTGCCGGAATATTAGTTATCAGGCCCGGCACCCGGAATCTGGAAACTGTAAATTTTGGGATAATCCATAGGGTCACTGTCAAAAGCCAGTATTCCACCCGCGTCTATCATAAACGAAGGACGCGTTACTGGAGTGAATTCAACGTCTGTTACAGCCACGAAAAGAGGAGTGCCGGAATAGTCGTACACTCTGAATACCGGTGCATCCGTACCTGCCATCTCAACCCATATCCTTTTTTCCGCGTCTATACCAATAGAAGCTATAACGTTTCTCCATGGGTATACATTTTCAACTCTGTCCATACCGGCGGAAGCCTCGCCATCGGTTACCATGATGGACATGGTAAGTGATCCGGCATCTATCTCCTCCTGAGTTAAGGGTATTCTTTCCCTCTCTTCCATAAGGGTGAAGAATTCCTCTCCATCCGGGGAGTAGCCGCTTACCGCGAAGAGCGTATCGGATATCTCGGCCACGAAAACGCTTCCATCCGGACCAACTGCGAAATCGAACTCCGGACCCCTTTGAAACGAAGAGTGGTCCCCGCCCGAGAAGTCCATTTCTATCGGTTTTGAGAAGAACGTAAGATCTGCTTCGATGCTGTCGGTGTACTTGCACAGCTGCATTGAAGCATCCATGGTTTCTCCGGACATCACCATAGACATGCTTTGACCGATAAAGCCTCCGTCCGGGCAACCTTCTATTGACATGGGCGGTGTCGGGAAGAAGCCATCAAGTGTTTTTTGGAAAGTACCTTCGTTATCGAAGAAGGAAATATTTCGAGCAATAGCATCAGAAACCGCAACACCTCCATCGGACATGACCGCAAAATCCATGGGTATCAGAAATTCTCCGGGTCCCGGTCCCGGTGAACCGATTGATCCGATGAATTCACCCTCGGGAGAGAAGATTGAAATGCATGACCTGTTCATATCCAGAGCGATGATTTCTCCGGCAGAACCATGAGCGACCTCCATCAGCATACCGAAAACGTAAGAGCTGTCACCCATTTCGATTCCAATAGTATCAGTAACCGCAACGGTCAGAGTATCAAGAGTCTCCGGGGCCGAAATGTCATCTGGTGTTTCCGGTTCAGTATCCTCACCGCATCCTGAAACAGTCATTACTGTAAGGGCTAGAGAAATAATCACCGCTGATACAGCATGAATGTTTTTCATTACAGTCTCCTTTGCTCCTATTTTCGAAAATACGAAATTAACTAAATACTGAATCTGATTGCTTTTATAAAGCGGACTGAATGAAAGTTCCAGCTCAGAGTTATAAGGATCAGTTATCTCGGTTTATATGTACGCTTGAACAAGCGAATGTTTCAAACTGGCTGCATTGAATTCATCCATAAGTAAAGAAATCAGCTGACTCACCGACATGAGCCTGTCAATTCTGAAGGCGTTTGCTCCGGCAAAGGCATATCCGTCAATGAGGTTTCCTTCTTTGGCGTTCATAAGAGCCTTTGCTATGCAGTATGGCGCAGTCAGGAAGTCACATGTTCTGAGACATTTCCATGGGCATTCGAAAGGTTTACGTATGCCTTTCTGTACATCTCGAAGAAGTTCACTGATGATGGCTCTTCCGGGAAGACCCACAGGGCTGTCGATTATTACAATGTCTTCCTCTTTGCAGTCGATATATGCCTGCTTGAAATTTTCGTGGGCATCGCATTCGTAGGTTGCCACGAAGCGGGTTCCCATTTTTACGCCTTTAACACCTGTTGACATGATTTCGTATATATCTTTCCCCGTATAGATTCCTCCGGCTGCGATCACGGGAATACTCCTGCCGTACTTATCCTCAAAAGGTTTTATCGCTTCAAGAACACCCTGCAGAATGCTTTCAAGAGAGATACTGTTATTTTCAATGTCGGTTCTGGAGAATCCCAGGTGTCCTCCAGCAAGGGAGCCTTCAACGACTATTCCATCAGGGATGTATTCGTAATTACGATCCCAGTATTTCAATAGTAAGCTCGTAGCCCGGGCTGATGAAATCTTTGGTAAGAACCTGGTAGGTCCTTCCCGCAGAATTTTCTCGGGAACAGAGGAAGGGAGTCTCATGGGAAGACCCGCTCCGATAATCACAATGTCGATCTCTTCTTCCAGTGATGTCTTCAGATGGTCTTCGTAATTGGAAAGGGCCATCATGATATTAACACCTATAATGCCGTTTGTTGAGTTTTTTGCCTTACGGATCTCCTTTACCAGAGCACGCCTGTCGGCTTCCTTCAGATTTTTCTGGTAATTCGGTTCCTGTCTTCCTATACCTACGGTGGAGATAATTCCAATCGCACCCTGTTCAGCTACCGCTGTTGCAAGACCCGCGAGTGATATTCCTAATCCCATTCCACCCTGTATTATAGGTACACTTGCTCTATATTGTCCTATTATTAGTTCTGGGATTCCCTTTGAACTCATTCTTTCCTTCTTTCGGATATCCTGTTCAATGTTGACGACGTCAACATAATGGACAATGTTGACAAAGTCAACATCTGTAGTTACAATAAATATAGGAGGGTTCATGACTAAACGCAAAAATTATCACTACGGAGATCTGAGATCAAGACTTGTAGAAGTAACTTCTGAAATTCTTGAGAACGAAGGTATAGATAGCCTCACCATGAGATCGCTGAGTAAAAAGCTTGGTGTCTCAAGAACCGCTGCGTACAGGCATTTTCCGGATAAAGCATCCCTTCTGAAAGCGGTTGCGGAGGATACTTTCAACATGATGAGGGTATACATTCATGAGAAGTCCGCCAACGAGAAAAAACCTCTCGATCGATTCGAAGCAATTTCGAATGCATACCTGGAATTCGCCACAAGGAATTCCGCCAGGTACAGACAGATGTTCAGCAGAGAGGTAGTATCCGAGCCCGGTGTACCCGAATTAAGAGAGGCTGCATGGAAAGCGTTCTCAGAGTTTATGGATGTAATAGAAACATGTCAGAGAGAGGGAGTATTCAAACAGAACGATCCTGTGGAACTGGCGAATGTTGCCTGGGCGACTGTACATGGGCTCTCTCTTCTTTTGATCGACGGGCAGATCAGAACCAGTGAAGACGGTATAAGCCTTCATGCGCTTCTAATAAATGGCTATTCGAAACCGTCCCAAAGTGTTACTCAGATAGCAGATGCCACCATAAGCATGCTTATAGAGGGATTCAGGAAAAAGTAAATCTATCTGACTACAACCAGGTTGGTTGTGCCTGTCCAGTCAGCGGTTGCAATCCTTACATGGTAAACACCGGACGGAACAGCATTTCCACTGGTATCTTTCAATTCCCAGACAAGACTGTGCTGACCCGCTGCCATCTCTTCGGCCGCAAGTGTAGTTACGATTCTTCCCGATAGATCGTAGACGTCAACCCTGGCAGTACCTGCGCTGGCAAGACTGAAGGGTATTGTGGCGCTGCTCATGGCGGGGCTGGGGTAGACAGCGCTTACAGCGTTGATGTGATCCTGAAAGCTTCCCTCTTCAAGTCCGGTTCCGTCAACGCTGATAGATCCCTGATAGGATATATGGTCCCTTGCCCATGCTACAACG
This sequence comes from Candidatus Aegiribacteria sp., assembly GCA_021108005.1. Lineage (NCBI taxonomy): Bacteria > Pseudomonadati > Candidatus Aegiribacteria > Candidatus Aegiribacteria sp. Next base: position 26,558 of record JAIORS010000013.1, on the reverse strand, counting down.
GACATAGTTCCGGTTGAAGATGGATTGACGAAAAAAGTAACTACTCCGCTGCCGTTCGTTGAATCAACCGTGTAAATGTCACCGGTCTGCCAGTTGCCCTTCTGGATGCAAACCCTTGCTCCGCTTACAGGAGAACCACCGGATTTTACTGTTACAGAGAAAGTTGTTGCTTGAGTGATGCTGCTTATGTGAGAGACATCAAGGTTCTGAGCGTCAACGAACCACATTGGCAGTTCGGGTTCTCCGAAGAGGTTGTATTCCTTAACGCACCAGTCATCACATTCATCGGAAGGGGGGCACATTTCATCACTGCCCATCAGGTGAGCAACACCGAGGTTGTAAAGGTTGTCGTTCCACATTACATCGTAGAAGTACCTTGAGAGAATCTCGCTTGGACCGTAACCAGGGTTGCTTGGATCTCCCCATCCGTACCTTGCGTTGAATGCTCCGAAGCCACCGCCGTTTGGTGAATTATTCCAGGCGTCGCCCATGCATTCATACCCATCAAGTTGGCCGATAAGGCACGAGATGGAGTTCCAGATCGCGGGGAGTCCGCCACCGGAAATGTTGGTCTGCTGCAGGAAATGAGTGGTTGTATAGCTTCCACCTGGCAGAGAGAAGGATGTTTGCGAACCGTGACTCGCGTGGTACAGATGATGCGGCCCGGCGTTAATCATATTTCTTGTAATGGTTACACTGTTGTTGCTGCCTGAATCGTAGCACTTTTCTTCTTCCCAGGATGAGGAGGGTACCATCGGGGATATCAGCTCCGCGCCTGCGGAACCGTAGCAAAGAGGATCTGACCAGAGAAGTTCGGTTGTGTAACCTATTCTCATTTCGATGGGAGCCGAGTCAAAATAGTCTGTGGCCGAGATACGTTCGTAAGCATAAACTTTCTCGTTGAAATAGGTGCAGTCAAGGTTATTGCTAACGCTTGCTCTTCCAACCCAGAGGTCGGGATGGTAGTCAACATCATCGATACCGTATTCACCCCAGATGTGATTGTGGTTGCTGTCCCAGAGGTCAACACCGGGAGCTGTATCGTTGTTATCGGCGAAATAGAGGTCAACGGGGGGGTACTCTGTGTAAGAGTAATAATGGATTCTTGCGTCTCTTCCAGCGATTACATTGTCGTCTCCATAGATGAGAACGTATTCCACACCCTCTGTAATGCAGTCGGTAAGGAACGCGCGGATCTCCTGCTGCAGGTCGTAGCAACTGTACTGGCTTTGAATCCAGGTGGTTGTGTATACATTTGTTGGGACACCCTTTGAGGTTTTCCAATCTGCCAGGTTCTGTGCGTAGCTCTGGTAAGCTGGAGTTGCGATAATGACATATTCGCCGTAGGCCAGGTATTTCGAGTCAACTATTGCTGCGCCCGAAGCGGAAACGGCTTCCGGGTTCACAACGGAGTTCCTGACGATTTCCTGTGAGCGCAGTTCGCTCTGTATGCTTCTTCTGGATACTGTGGATGCTGCGGGGCTGTTCTCGTAGGTTACGTTCAGTGTAAGGTCTGTGAGAACTTCAACCGTTTTGCTGGCAGGATTCCATCTTACAGGGAATACATTCACGTAAGCGACTGGAATTCCAATAATAACACTTGAACCCTCGAAACTTACCGGTTTCTGAGGATACGCTGCGCTTGAACTGTAAATATGCTGATCCGGTTCAACCGGATATATTTCCTGCTCGACCGAAAGGGGAACAGGCGCGGATGCAGGCATTACAGTGAAGCGGCCGCGGATGTCCGTATATACCGCATCGACTATTTCAACTCCGGTTGCCGCGCATCCGGTGGGAAGCGCTATCCTGGCGGTGAACTCGGGAAGACTCGGTTCTCCTTCAGCACCCATGAGCCTCATCCCTGTGCCGGTTATTCTTGTGTAAATACCGAGTTCCTCGAAGTTGATATCGGAAGCATCCAGTGGAATCGGTACAGTCATTTCTCCCGCAGAAATGGAAAACGCCACTGTAAGCAATATAATGGTAAAAAAGTATTTCATTCTCACATCCTTGTCAGAGGATAACGAATAATCTGGCCGGTAAATATTTAACTATATGTCGCCTTTAGCTATGCTTATGTAACACTTCAGATCAGCAAAGGTTCCGGGAATATTCCTTAAAAAACACCTGATTGCAGCAATTCCTCCACAATCAAGACGATGCTGTTTTCAGACTGGTCAGCTGATTTCCAGAGGACAGAATCCGGAGATGCTATCCCGTACTGAAGGATTTCCGGATTCTCCACCTGGAATATCAGATAATCCACTCCAAAGTACTCACGGGCTATCGACGCCTGGTGGTCCGCAGATCCTGTTCCGAGGTCCAGCGGGTCATTGTAGACAGTGATATTTCCACCGGCCAGTTCGTTCATTACGTGTATGAACTCCGCGGAGGTTATGGATCCGTTTCCTTCAGGGAAGACGGATACTCCGACAGTCATCAGAGATGTACCTGATGAGAAGGCTTCATCCCAGTTAATTCCTGTATCAACGATTCCGTCAGTTGTAGTTTGAAGCGGCACGGTTTCTTCATCTGAACTGCTTAGTACATCGATTAAGAACAAGCCACCCAAAACGACAATTAGGCCTACAGTAATGTATGTCATGGAATTGGAATCTTCGTCTTCGGATGAACTTCCACCTCCGCCTGCGGCCATAACAGGGCATGAAAAAAGGAATAGTGATATCAGAACAGCTGCTGCGACAGTCCGGCATTTCGATGTCATCTTACTCTTCCTCTTCTTCGGCTCCCGCCATGATTTGCTTCTGGATATCTCTGGGTACCGGTTTATACCCCTCGAAACTTTGTGAGAAACTTCCTCTTGCCTGAGTGAGTGATTTCAGCGTGCTTGTGTACTGAAAAAGCTCGGATTCGGGAATGCTTGCCTTTATCAACTGGAAAGCACCTTCTGCTTCGATTCCCTGAATTCGCCCGCGTTTGGAAGTTAAATCGCTCATAACATCCCCCATGAATTCATCAGGGACTGTGACTTCCAGGTTCACAACCGGTTCAAGAAGGCTGGGACCCGCGTCCATCATAACATTTCTGAAACACTTCCTGGATGCCAGTTTGAATGCCATATCCGAGGAATCCACAGGATGGTAGGAGCCATCGAAAACAACTGCCTTTATATCCACTACCTTGCTTTTCGATATAGGACCATTTTTCATGGCCTCAACGATGCCTTTTTCAACTGCGGGAATGAAATTGGTGGGAACGTTTCCTCCGACAACTTTACTTTCGAATACAAAACCCTCACCCCTTGGAAGCGGTTCCAGCCTTATGAATACATGGCCGTATTGGCCTCTTCCGCCGGTCTGCTTCTTGTGCTTATAGGAGCCTTCCGCTTTTTTTGTGATCGTTTCATGGTAGGCGATTCTCGGTTTGAACGTTTCAGTCTCTACTCCGGTTGAATCCTTCAGCCTGCTCAGCATGACCTTGAGGTGCAGTTCACCCATTCCTGAGAGAGTTGTCTGTCCGATTTCACCTTCGTTTCTGAGAATGAGAGTAGGATCCTGAGCCGCAAGCAGTGAAAGACCGGAACCCATTTTGTCTTCGTGGCCTCTTTCTTTCGGTGCTATGGCAACTCTGTATACAGGTTCCGGGAAGACGATGGGATTAAGAATAATATTGCTGCCCTTCATCCCCAGAGTATCGTTGGTGGAAGTATTCTTCAGTTTGGCGATCGCGACGATATCTCCAGTAACCAGCCTGTCTGCGTTAATCCTGTCTCCGCCGCTCATGAAGTAGTAGTTACCGAGACGTTCTGAGGCGTTTCTTGTTGTATTGGATATGTCTGTGGTTCCTTCGATGCTTCCGCTCTGTACCCGCGCGAATACTATTTCACCCATGTGGGTATCTACTTTACTGTTGAACACCCTGGCAATGAACGGACCCGATTGATCGGGAGTTATTTCTATTTCGTTTTTTCCATCAATTGCCGGTATAGAGGGTGCTTCCAGGGGAGATGGAATGAATGCGGGAATTGAATCAAGAAGGAATTTCTGGCCAACCGGAGGAATGGCCAAACCGCTGAATATCGGAAAAAAGCTTCTGGTGGCAATAGCTTCCTTCAATCCGGTGTTGATTTCTTCTTCGGAGAGAGTATCATTCTCGAAGAATGATTCCATCAGTTTTTCGTCGGTTTCCGCAGCAGTTTCGGTCAGCTGCATTCTGTACATTTCGATGTCATCCTTTGCCGAATCGGGAAGTGGAATTTCCTTTCCATCGGAATTCACCGCCTTACCTGTAAGTACATTGACAACTGCTGTAAAAACGCCGTTGTCCTTCACTGGGAATGTTACCGGGACAACGCTTTTATTGAGGTTCTTTTTGATATCTTCAAGTGCTCTTTTGAAATCAGCGTTGTCGCGGTCAACCCTGTTCACCCATATCATAAGCGGTTTAGCATCCCTGGCCGCGAAATCCCATGTTTTAAGGGTTCCAACTTCAACACCGTCGGATCCGTCAACTACGAGAAGAACGCCGTCGGACACTATTACACTGCCTATGGTCGCGCCGTGGAAATCAGCCAGTCCGGGAGTATCTATGATATTTATCTTGAAACCGTTGTGATCAATTATGCCCATCGAAGAGGAAAGACTGTGTTTTCTGTCACGGCTTTCGTCCGTATAATCGAATTGACTCGTGCCATTATCGACGCTTCCAAGTCGCTCTACAGTACCGCCTTCCAGAAGAAGAGAATCGCAGAGACTGGTTTTTCCAACCGAACCATGACCGATAACCGCTATTGTTCTAAGCTTGTCAGAATTGTAGTTCTTCAAATCAAAACTCCTGTTCCCGAACTTGTTTACATAGAAAAAGGTTACTAATATTCATACTATAATAGAGAGCGTATTATTTACGCATGAAAAGAGCTTCTGTCAACCGCCGACACTTTTTGGAAACGGCTGTGCTTTTCTTGGAGGAAAAATGAATTCAGCGAGGCTTCTGCTTCTATTTGTGGGTATCGCGTTTCTGTGGTTCATCATCAGGCAGGTAATACGCAGCTGGCTGACAGGCCCTGACAGGAATAAAGGATACAGGGAGATGGATGCTGAGGAGAGAGCAATAGAGAGGGAAGCCGGGGACAACATTCCTGTATGCCCCCTTTGCGGATCTCTTACGAAGCTTCACAAGTATCCGCATATCACCGTATGGAGGTGCATCAACTACCCCGGATGCAGGGGTTTTGTGAAAGCAAAAAAACCAGGAAGGTTGAAATTCGCAGCCGACTGGGACAGGAAAATAAAGAAGAAAAGAACTTGAAACCGTTGCGTCGTTTAATCCGCCGTGCTAGATTGACCATTCTCTGAAACAAATCAAAGGAGTCTTAAGGAGGAGAAGTGTCTTTCCAGGAAAAGAGAATCACAAAACATCCAATTCTGGTAGAACCTGAAGTTAAAAAAGTCGAATTCACATTCAATGGAAAACCCGCTTCCGGCTTTGAGGGGGAAGCCGTTTCGTCCGCGCTTTTTGCCGGAGGTATCCATGTATTCGGACATCACCACACCGATGAAAGCGCCCAGGGGATGTTCTGCGCAAATGGTCAGTGTTCACAATGCAGCCTTATTATTGATGGTATCCCGCGGAAAAGCTGCATCGTTCCGCTCAAGGCCGGAATGGAAGTTGAAAGCCTTGAGGGGCTTCCCGAACTCAGGGATCTTCCCGGACCGGATGTTCGTTCACCCCGGAAAATTGACACAGGCGTATTGATTCTCGGTGGGGGACCGTCCGGCATGGCCGCCGCTATTGAGCTTGGAAAAAAAGGAATAGATACCATCATAGTTGACGACAAGGATCGCCTTGGCGGGAAACTGGTGCTGCAGACGCATAAGTTTTTCGGTTCCGTCGCCGACTGCCATGCGGGAACCAGGGGTATCCATATAGCTGAATTGCTTGCGGGAGAAATATCGGAACTGAAATCGGTTGATGTATGGCTGGACAGCATAGTGCTTGGAGTTTTCAGTGACGGTACGGTTGGTATCAGATGCAGAGACGGCTACAGGATAGTGAAGTCGGAATACATCCTTGTCGCGACCGGAGCCAGGGAAAAATCACTTCCATTTCCAGGATGCACATTACCCGGAGTATACGGCGCCGGAGCGTTCCAGACTCTTGTAAACAGGGACCTTGTGAGATGCGCTGAAAGAATATTCATTGTTGGAGGAGGCAATGTAGGACTTATTGCCGCTTACCACGCTCTGCAGGCCGGGATGACAGTTGTTGGCCTGGCGGAAGCTCTGCCCGTGTGCGGCGGTTACAAAGTTCACGCCGATAAGATCAAAAGGCTCGGTGTTCCCATTTATACCGGCCACACGGTGCTTGCGGCCCATGGCCGTGAACAGGTTGAAGCGGTTACGATCGCGGAAGTCGATGATTCTTTTAAGCCCATACCTGGTACAGAGAAAAGCTGGGAAGTAGATACGGTTCTAATCGCGGTGGGACTGAATCCTGTTGATGAATTTAACACGAAAGCTTCTCAATTCGATATAGAGACGATGATGGCAGGCGATGCGGAGGAAATCGCTGAAGCCAGCGCAGCGATGTTCTCCGGGAAGATCAGAGGGCTTCAGATTGCCCGTAAGCTGGGAGTAGAGGGTATTTCAATACCATCTGATCTTCATGAGAAAGCTGAGGTGCTGAAAAGCCCGGGCGGGAAAACGTTCCCGTACCTTCCGTCTGAATCGCGGGAGGGGGTATACCCCGTTCTTCACTGCATGCAGGAGATTCCATGTAATCCATGTATGACGATCTGCCCGAAGGATCTGATAGGTACATCGGGGCATCCGATCATGGGTCTGCCTGAATTTCACGGCTCCTGCGTTGGCTGCGAAAAGTGCGTTGCAGTGTGTCCTGGACTGGCTGTCACACTGGTTGATTTCAGAAAATCCGCAGAAAAGCCCCTGGTGACAATACCCTTTGAACTGGGAGAGTGGCTGCTTGAAAAAGGCGGTGAAGTAACCGTTACCGGATGGGAGGGTTCCGTACTCGGAAAAGCTGTTATCAAAGACTGGAAAACGACAGCGGGATTCCCGAATACGATTCTGCTGAAACTTGAAACCCCTGCAGACATCGCCAGCAGGACAGCCGGAGTAATGATTCAGTATCCTGAGAATATAACTCCTCTGAAGGAACCACTTGAAGTGCCGCTCCTCGATGATGCCATTGTCTGCAGGTGCGAGAGGGTCACTGCGGGAGAGATCCGAAAGCACATAAGATCGGGAATAAGGGATATGAACCATCTGAAGGCAATAACGAGGGCCGGATTCGGAGCATGCGGAGGCAAGACCTGCTCAATCCTGATCGAGAGGATATGCCGGGAAGAGGGAATACCTGATGAGGAAGTAACAGCCTTCACGGACAGACCCCTTTTCGCCGAGACTCAGCTGGGTTGGTTTTCAGGAACGGAGGATAATGATGAATAAGAAGAATTACGATGCAGTCATTATCGGAGCTGGAAGTGCGGGAACTCCCCTGGCGATGAGCCTGGCTGAGAAGGGTGTATCCGTTCTCTGCATAGATAGCGCGCCCTCAGCGGGGCAGGGAAACAACAAGTGCGCCATAGGGGGAGCCAGGGCTACCCACAGTGAGTCTGCAAAGGTCGCACTTGGGCTGCGATCCCTCGAGATATTCAGAACCTGGCAGGACAGGTTCGGTGATGACATAAGCTGGTATCAGGGAGGTTATACTTACGTAGCCTACGATGAAGACACGATGAACCTGTTCCGCGGTAACGTTCCCCTTCAGCAGAAGGCAGGCCTTAACATCAGGCTAATTGATAGCGGGGAGATGGAGAATCTTGTTCCCGGCATCAATCCGGCAGGTCTTCTGGGCGGCACATGGTCACCCGAGGACGGAAGCGCCAGCCCTATGCAAAGTTGTTACGCGTTTCAAAGGAGGGCTTTTAACCTTGGAGCCGATTTCGTTTTCAACGAAACTGTCCGGAGACTGGACATAGAAGGAAGCAAAGTAGTCTCGGTTACTACTGACAGGGATTCGTACACATGCGGTGCGGTTGTCAACTGCGCGGGATCCTTTGCAGCGGAAGTCGGGAAAATGGCAGGGATCGAACTGCCCGTTTATCCTGAGAGTCATGAGGCAGGCGTAACTGAACCGGTTGCGAGACTCTTTGACCCGATGGTGGTGGATATTAGAAAAGCGCCGGGTTCAGCGAATTACTATTTCTATCAGCACGATACCGGACAGATTGTTTTCTGCATTACACCGGATCCGCCCATTCCAGGTACCGATATCGATGAAACATCTGAGTTCCTGCCTCTGGTGGCACCGAGGATGACCGGGCTCTATCCGCAGCTTGCCAATCTGAAGGTGCGGAGAACATGGAGGGGTATTTACCCCATGACGCCGGACGGAGGGCCGATACTTGACAGGTGCGGGCCTGATAATCACTTCGTCGCGGTTGGAATGTGCGGCCAGGGATTCATGCTGGGACCGGGCATTGGAGAGGTAATGGCCAGATTCGTTACTGGTGAGCTGAATGAAACTGACCGGCAGGTTCTGAACGAACTCCGACTGAACCGCCAGTTCACCTCCGAAGAGGCCCTGAAATAGGGGGACGTACCACACTTCTTCAACTAACTGGACGTGATATCCCTGATAAATATTATATATCTGACTAAATAGTCATATTAGTATAACATATTTCACTAACAAAATTATGCCTATTATTAATCTCTATCATTAGTTAATATTGACATAGTAGATGATCGGAATTAATTGTACAGAGCTCCCTCTTTATGAAACTGTTTTGTATAGTTTTTGTTAATACCCTATGTCAGATACATTATTCTAGATCAGAGAATTTCTGGAGGAAACCGATGAAGCTAGCATCCATTCTGCTGATATTAGTAGCGGCAGCCTACGCTGAGATGTCCGTATGCGGAACGGAGGAGCTGCTTCCCATCGGTTTCACTGATGAAGAACTGCTTCGTCTGGATGATATAGGTCTTAACACCATTCCCACCGCACCGCCGCCGGATGGCACGGTTAACCCCGGTGAATTCGATCCCTCGACTGGAGTATTCGTAAGATGGCCCCTTGGGCTTCCCTATAGTCTAATTACATCTCTTTCTTTAGAAACCACCGTATGGGTGATATGTACATCTGGACAGCAGAGTTCGGTTGAAACTGCCTTCGTAAGTGCTGGAGTGAATATGAGTAACATCGACTTCATGTTTGCGCCTACGAATTCAATATGGGTGCGCGATTACGGCCCATGGTTCGTTCTTCTGGAGGATGGGCATCAGGGCATTTTCAATTACTCTTACAACAGACCAAGACCAGACGATAACGATATCCCGGTTGTGGTGGGATCAGCATGGGGAATACCCGTTTATACCTCAACAATTGAACACACCGGCGGGAATTATATGTCCAGCGGATTCGGCCAGGCGATGTCAACGGATCTTGTTTACAGCGAGAACGGCGGCAACGAGGACTGGGTCGATACACAGATGGGGACTTACCTGGGAATAGATACCTATGTTACAATGGAAGATCCCCTTTCCTATGTCAGCATCGATCATATCGACTGTTGGGCGAAGATGCTCAGCCCGGACAGGCTTCTGGTTTTAAGGCTTCCACCTTCCCATCCTGATTACGTTGTACTTGAAGCAGCAGCTGACATTCTGGCATCAACTGAAAGCCCCTTCGGAACTAACTGGGAAGTATACAGGGTTGAAAGCAGCGGAAGCGAGGGATACACGAACAGCCTGATAAGCAACGATCATGTTTACGTTCCAACTTTCGGCTCCAGCAATGATCCTGCTGCAATCGATGTATACGAAACAGCTTTGCCCGGGTACACAATAGAGGGTATCCAGTACGGCGGTTGGTTGCCGGATGATGCCCTCCACTGCAGAACCAGAAATGTTATGGATAACGAGATGCTGTTCATCCGTCATATTCCGGTGGATTCACCGCAGCTGTCAGGCAATCCAGTTGCGATTGATGCCCTTATCAGATGTCATCCTGATAATACACTAAACGGTCATGATGTGTATTACAGAATAGGTACTTCCGGTTCCTTTACATCGCTTCCCATGACATCCTCGGGTTCTGACTCTTTTACGGTGAATATTCCCGGAGCTACAGGAAACGAAACGGTACAGTATTACATATCCGCTTCGGATAATTCGGGAAGGGACGAATCGCAGCCCAGATTCGCCCCGGAAACCTGGTTCTTCGAGTACGAGACCTACCCAACCGGTATATCTCAGGGCCATTGTTCAATTACAGGTATATCAATTGAGATCGCTGAGCCCAATCCATTCCGGAACGCTATTTCTATTCAGTATTCAACAGCTTCTCTTGTACCGGTATCAATGACCGTTTGCGATATTTCCGGAAAGGTGGTAGCCGCAACTGATAATTGTCTTGAAGCTGGTTCCGATTCATTCACCTGGACGCCTGACGATACTGTCCCTGCAGGTGTTTACATCATCAGGCTGGAGGGTTCCGGATGTCAGACAGCACAAAAAATCACACTTATCAGGTAGTTGACTGATAGAATTGTCCATACCGCCGACTCAGCTCCGTGAATTACTGGAAAAGGTTTACCTGAAATACAATAAACGGGAATATATTCATCCGGATCCACTGGAGTTTCTCTGGAGGTACAACAGTATCGAAGACAGGGAAATAGTCGGGTTATTAGCGTCCGGGCTTGCCTATGGAAGAGTTGCCCGGATACTTAAAAGCACTGAAAAAGTCCTTGATGTGCTGGGACCTGATCCATCCGGTTTTCTCCGGAAAATATCTTCACATGAGCTTTCAAGGGCACTTGTCGGATTCAAACACAGATTCACAACCGCTTCAGAAATTGTTTCCCTTTCCAAATCCGCATCCACGCTTCAGGAGGAATGGGGTCTTCTTGGAAACATGCTGGAAGCTTTCCTTTCGGAAGATACTTATTACAATGCCCTTGAGAGATTCGTGGTGAGCATTCTAAAGCGGGCCGGTATCGAAAAATGCAGCCTGCTGCCAAGGCCATCTCTTGGAAGCGCCTGCAAAAGACTTCATCTTTTCATGAGATGGATGATCAGAAGTGATGAGGTTGATCCGGGAGGATGGGAAACTATTTCGCCTTCGGTTCTTGTAGTTCCCCTGGATGTTCATATGTTCAGGGCTGCCAGAATACTGGGGTTCACCGGGAGGAAGACCGCAGGCGGCGCGGCAGCCTTTGAGATAACAGACAGATTCAGGGTAATCAACCCGGGCGATCCGGTGAAGTACGATTTCGCGCTTACCAGAATGGGGATACAGGGATTGCACCACGATAATCTGTTCAGAAAACTATTCAAGTGATAAACAGGTTTCATTGACAGTTAACCATAAATTGAGATATGCTTTATCGTCATGAAAGCCAAATACACCATCCGGAGCCTGTCTTCATTTATCGGTTATCAAACTGATGATCGTATTTGTGAATCAGATATATCGGTTTCAGTATGTTGCTAGCAGCATTTGCCGCCGTAATTCCAGCCTTTCTCTGGATGATATTCTTCTACAGAAGCGACAGATACGCCCCTGAGCCCAAAAAGCTTGTAGCAAGAACTTTTCTTGTTGGTGCGCTGGTGGGGGCCGCTATGGTCTTTTCTCTGAAAGAGCTTCCAATCAATCTAAGTTATCTTACACTGGCTGTTTTCATAGCCCCGGTTACTGAGGAGATAGCTAAATTCTTCTGCGTGCGGTGGACTGTATACGAGCGGAAGGAATTCGATGAACCTGTTGATGGTATGGTTTATGCCACAGCCGCTGCATTGGGATTCGCGTCTGTTGAGAATGTCATTTATGTTCTAAGCAGCTGGGCTTCTGATGGATCAGGGACAGGGGTAATGGTTCTTGCCGGAAGATCGGTTCTGAGCGTTCCGGCCCATGCATTGTTTTCAAGTCTCTGGGGACTGGCTCTCGGATGGCACAAGAAGAGAAAGAACCTTAAATCGTCACTGTTCGTAGTTGCCGGACTGCTGGGTGGAATGATCCTTCACGGTCTCTTCAATTACCTTACAAGTGAGAACCTCTTTGGAGGTCTTATATTTCTGGCTGTTCTTGCCATTGCGTGGCGATTTGTATTTCTTCTTATACGGAAAGCACTCAAACAGGGTCAGGAGAACTGATCCTTGCCAACGCCGCAGACCGGGCATACCCAATCATCGGGAATATCCTCAAATACGGTTCCCGGTTCGATGCCGCCATCGGGATCACCCTTTTCCGGATCGTAGACATAACCGCAGATGTTGCATACATACTTCTTCATTCTACTATCTTCCTTTCGTTTCGGCATTTCTTTCGTATCATTCGGTGCAGGTTTGTGGGATGGCGCTGTTGGAGGAGTTTTTCCGCAGAGCACTTCCCTGTAATATGAATAGGTCATGGGAGTACCCTCGCCAGTAATGCCGCAGTTTGTGACTTCCCCTATAAAAACGGTGTGAGTTTCCACATCAATGGTATTACATATCTCTATATCGATGTAAGCCAGTATGTTCTCCTCAGGGATCGGGCATCCGGAGGGTGTAAGCATGTATGGGATATCAGAAAATTTGTTTACATCTCTTCCACTTTTGAACCCGAAATTGCCTATGAAGGTTAAGTCGGCATTTTCACTGAGGACTCCTATACAGCACTTCCCTGTCTTGCTTATCAGTTCATGCGTTAGTTCAGTTTTATTTATAGAGACCGCGACTTTGACAGGATCGGACGTTATCTGAAATACTGTATTCGCAATTTGCCCGTTCAGTTTTTTTCCGGAACTTGATCCAACTACGTATAATCCGTAAGTTATTGTGAAAAGAGGCGTAATATCCATTATGTTTTGCCTCCGCAGATATCCATCACTCTGCGCCCAGCAGTCCGACCAAGGTTGACTGACTGCTCAAGTACTGTTTTATCCGGTACGTAAACCGTTCGAAGCCCTTCAGAAATAAGCTCTACTTTCATGCCCTCAAGTGAAGTATTAAGTTCCCTTACTGCCTCGCCACTCCAGCCGTAGGAACCGAATGCCGCTCCAATAAGATTCCTTGGTTTCAGGCCGCCAAGATAGTTCATACACTCCGCTACAGAGGGGAAAATTCTTCCATTGATTGTAGGACTTCCAACTATCAGTGCGGATGCCTCGAGCACTTCAGCGGCGATATCACTTATGTGAGAAGCCCTCAGGGGCATCAATTTGCTGCTGACGCCTTCCTGAGTAAGTCCTTCGATAATGGCTTCTGCCATCTTCCTGGTACTGTTCCACATTGTGTCGTAAACCACGACCGCCTTTGGCAGAGGTTTCATTTCAGCCCAGGAATTCCATTTTTCGAGTATCCAGTCAATATTACTTCTCCATACCGGACCGTGGTCCGGACATAGCAGCTCAATATCAATATTCATTTTCCGCAGATTCTCAATAAGCGTTTTGACCAGGGGAGAGAACGGCATAAGGATGTTCGCGTAGTACTTTCTGGCTTCCTCTTCAAGGATGCTCCGCGGAAGCTCATCATCGAATCTTTCCGTTGATGCAAGATGCATTCCGAAGCCATCCTGACAGAAAAGGATCTTTTCATCAGGAAGGTAGGAAACCATACTGTCAGGCCAGTGTAACATGCGCGTTTCTATGAACTCAATAGACATATTTCCAAGATCAATACTGTCTCCGGTCTTCACAACATCAATTGGATCTTCTTCCCAGTGAAAATGAGCGGAAAGAGCTTTTGAGCCCATGGGTGAAGCGTATACCTTATCCGGTTTGACCTCAGATATCGTTCTGGGAAGGGATCCGGTATGATCCATCTCGGAATGGTTGCTGACGATTATTTCTATCTTCGATGGATCTATTACCGAAGATATTCTCATCATCATCTCTTCGAAAAAGGGTTCTTTTACCGTATCGATCAATGTAACCTTCTCTGAAAGAATAAGGTAAGCATTGTAGGTCGAACCCCTCCCCGTGCTATATCCATGGAAATCACGGATGGCCCAGTCAATTGCTCCAACCCAGTATACATTCTCAGTGAGTTTTACAGCTTTGAACGCATCCATCATTTTCTCCTTAAAGAATTGACTGAAAAAGGTTATCTATCTTGAATTCAGTTTATTTCGCTGTTTTTCAAGATACGATATATGACCGATTTCCTCATCGATTACTTCATGTATTCTTTCTTTACCCAGCCTTTGCGAAACCAGTCTTTCAAGCCCGAGGAAGAAAAGAAGAGAATCTTTCTCAAACTGAATGGCGCGATCTATAATTTCTTCTGTATTCACGTTTCCTTCAAGTTTTGATAAAGATTCGCCAGTCTGCTTTCTGAATACATGATCATTGGCCATAGCTTTAAGGTACATTGCCGATTCGCAGTACGGGTCAATAGCGACCTGTGATTTTTCTTCCTTACTGAGTTCCAGCCTCATGGATATGAAGAGGGCTTCGTGTCCCTTTTCCCATTCAGCAAGATCCGAAAGGAGTCTGGAAACTTCAGAATCATCGACAGCAATTGAAGCGTTCCTGTAGAATTCCTGTCCATTTTTTTCGATCTGCTCAGCCATCTTAAGGACTTCTTCGGCGTTGAACTGGTCTCCCATTTCGTTTTCCCTACTCTCCGCTGTTGGTAGCGGGATTGAATACTCTCTGTCCGAGTTCATTGTCTATCATAAACTTGCCACCGCCCGAATCACCTATCAGCTTCAGTTTTCTGACAACTTCGCCAACGGACGATTCCTCCTCGACCTGTTCTGCAACGTACCATTGCAAAAAATTGTCAGTCATGTGATCACTCTCTTCCCTTGCCAGAGTCACAAGATTGTTAATAAGGGAAGAAACTTTTTTCTCGTGTTCAAGGGCATCCTCAAAAGCATCCAGAACCGATTTCCATTCCACAGGAGGTTTTTTGATGGCATCCAGTATCACCCTGGCATCCCTCTCATTCAGGTAATTCATGAATTTGTCTGCATGAACCAGTTCCTCCTGCGCCTGCGAGTTCATCCACTTCGCCGCACCGCTCATATCAACCGATTCGAAGTACATGGACATCGCAGCGTAAAGGTATGAGGAATACAGCTCAGCGTTGATCTGATGGTTGATTGCGTTCTGCATATTTTTACTGAGCATGTTTACCCCTTCCAGAGACCATGAATACTGCAATACTCCCTTGCGGATACTTCACCGAGATCACCGGTCTTGAATTCAGCGACAGGATCCATTCCAGGTTTCAGATACATCATGTAAATTGTGTTTCCGGAGATAAGCTCGATCCATTCTATATAATGGGCATCGATCATGGGATGCAGTGTTGATCCCACAGTAACCCTGTAGCCACCAACGATTTTTTCGATAATCGGCACATGCTTCTCGGTTGCCATGTCTGCAGCCTGTTCCCCCATGGCAACCATCGGTTTTCCACAGCAGACAAGTTCGCCGGCTCCTCCGTGGGTCATCTCAACGATGTTTCCGCATATCTCGCATTTATAAATTTCCATACGTTCGGTCATTTCAGCAACTCCTTTTCTGTTCTTCTTACCAGTTCTCTGCAAGTAATTCGAAATGTGCCTGAGGATGCGCGCAGGCGGGACAAAGGTTCGGAGCCTCCCGCCCCTCGTGCAGATATCCGCAGTTCTGGCATCGCCAGATAACAATATCATCTTTCTTGAAAACCCTGCCTTCATTGATGTTCTTCAGAAGTCCGAGATACCGTTTTTCGTGCTGCTTCTCGGCGACAGCGATTGATTCGAAGATTATCGCTATTGCATCGAGCCCTTCTTCACGGGCTGTTACTGCAAAGCCCGGATACATCTCTTTATACTCGTGATTCTCTCCCGCTGCCGAAGCTTTAAGGTTTTCTTCGGTTGAACCTATCTTACCAGCAGGATACGAGTCTGTTATCTCAACAACCCCGCCCTCAAGGAGTTTGAAAAGTCGTTTCGCATGTTCTTTTTCCTGGTTCGCGGTTTCCTCAAATATCTTCGATATCTGAACATAACCGTCCTTTTTTGCCTGAGATGCGAAGTAAGTATACCTGTTCCTTGCCTGGGATTCTCCGGCAAATGCCTTCAGGATGTTCTTCTCTGTTCTTGTTCCCTTAATACTCATTGCAATTTCTCCTTTTCAACTGTTCTGCACATTCGGGACATATTCCAACAAAGTTCAAATGGACTTCTTTCACTATGTAGCCTGAAACACTATCGGGTTCCAGCGAATTGATATCAATTACATCGATACTGACATCGGAAACCTTCCCACAGATAACGCACTTTATGTGATTGTGTTCTTCTATATTATGATCATAATGGATTTTCCTGCCAGTACCACTGACGGCAATAATCTCACCCTGATCCACGAGTATTCCGAGATTCCTGTAAACAGTGCTAAGGCTTGTCCGGGGCAGTACTTTTCGAACAGTATCGAAAATCTGCTCAGCTGTAGGATGACATCCAAGCTGTTTCACAGTCCGGAGTATCATCTGTCTCTGTTTTGTATTTCTGCACACCTGCTGCTTGATCATATTTTTCCTATTCATAACAAGAACTATTCCTAATATAGAAACTCTTCTTATGGGCGTCAAGCTTTTTTATGACTTTATTATAGAGGGGAAAACCTGCGGATTTAAATTAGCTCTTCCGTAAATTCTTCTCCAGGATGTCTCCCTTTATTCCGATCATTATAGATTCCATCGGAATTACGCTACCGCTTGATTCTATAGCCGATTCTACAAGCTTTGGAAGACCTCTACAGCAAGGTACTTCCATATAAACTACCGTTATGGAATTCACTGTGTTGAGTCTGAACGTTTCCGATAGTTTGAACTCGTAATATTTAGAATCATCAAGCTTCGCGCATCCGATCAATACGACTTTGTCACCGATGAATTCGCGGTGGAAGTCTGCAAAAGCAAGGGGTACACAATCCGCTGTAATAAGAAGGTCTGAATTGTTAAGGAACGGAGCTTCGGGAGGAATCAGACTAATTTGTACAGGCCATGTGGACAGTCGGGAATTGAGTTCTGATGATGAAAACCTGTTATTTTTGTCATTTCGTTTATTATCTGAGATTGGTTCCGAACCAGGGTATGACGAGGAGCAGCTTGATCTCTCTAACATATACTTTCTGACTGCCTCTTCATCGAATTCTTCTGCTGTTCTCTCCTCGATGGTTATCGCATTCCTGGGGCAGGGACCAATGCAGTCTCCAAGACCATCGCAGTAAGATTCTTTTACCAATTTAGCCTTTCCATCAATGATTTCTATTGCACCCTCATGGCAAGCTTCGGCACAGATTCCGCATCCATCACACTTATCTTCATCAATTTTAATTATTTTTCTTGTTATTCTTTTCATTCTCTGTCTTTCTATACAAGGCTGCCTATATCAGCAACGGTTGTATTTGTGAAATACTCCCTTATAAGTTCTGAGGCATCCAGTCCGATTGATCCGAACAGGCATTTGGGAAGTGAACAGCCATTCCCCGTATATGGGCATATCGCGCTCTCGAACGTTCCTTCAAGAGCGATCCATACATCCATAAGCCGAATATCGGATGGACTCACACAAAGTATGAAACCTCCACTGCGACCTCTTCTGGATTTCACCATACCTGCCTTTGTGAGTTTCTGCATTACTTTTGAAAGATGGTATGCCGAACCTGGTCTTATAAGAAGGTCGTTCAACTTCACTGGTTCAGTTCTACTAGTACTAGCAGCAAGCTTGGCGAGAGCGTGAACCGCAAGGAAAATCGATTCCGGAATGGAAACTGGTGATGACATAGCATTCCTTTCATTCTACATAAACTAGTAATAGAATACCATAATGTCAATAACTGTGGCTTAACAAACGTATACAAATGTATGCCTATTGACGAATAATGTGGAAATGATATAATTGGTAATAGAATGCTAAATTAGGATTCAACGAATTTAAAACAATCTCAATGAAAGGAGAAAATATGTTCTGCTATCAGTGCGAGCAGACAGCAAAGGGGACAGGCTGCGACAGGTTCGGAGTCTGCGGCAAAGACCCGAGAACAGCGGTAATGCAGGATCTTCTAATCTATGTTGCCAAGGGTGTTTCCATGTGGGCGAACAGAGCCCGGAAATTTGGAATTGTGAATAGGAAAGCAGATGTTTTCGTCATTGAAGCGCTGTTTACCACGGTTACAAATGTCAATTTCGATTCAGATACACTGAATAAACTCATCCGTACAGGCGTTGAAATAAGGGAAAAAATTTGGAACCAGTATCTGACAGCTTGCAATGAAAGGGGGCTTCAGCCCGAGGAGCTTACCGGACCTGCTGTATGGCAGTTGCCAGTCGATGAGGAAGATATTGAGAACGAAGCCGCTTTACTTTCAATCGCGGACAGACTTGAAGACCCAGGCAAGGATATCACAGGCCTGGAGGAGTTGATCACCTATGGATTGAAAGGATCAGCGTCCTACGCAGATCATGCCCATATACTTGGTTTTGATAACGAGGATGTATTCGCCTTCTTTCACGAATGTCTTGATTTCCTGACAAGGAAGAATACCGCTGAGGACCTCTTTGCAATGGCGCTGAAAGTGGGCGAGAAGAATCTCGCAGTTATGGAACTTCTTGATTCCGCAAATACGGGAACCTATGGACATCCTGAACCGACCGAGGTTCGAGTCACTCCTGTAAAGGGTAAAGCCATCGTTGTTTCAGGCCACGATCTTAAAGACCTTGATGAACTGCTGAAGCAGACCGAGGGAAAAGGAATAAACGTTTACACTCATGGAGAAATGCTTCCGACCCTTGCATATCCCGGACTTAAAAAATATTCGCACCTTGCGGGAAATTATGGAGGAGCCTGGCAGGATCAGCAGAGGGAGTTTGATGAATTCCCCGGAGCGATTCTCATGACAACCAACTGTATTCAGAAGCCGAAGGATTCCTATAAGGACAGAATCTTCACAACCGGATTGGTTCAATGGCCTGGGGTCATGCATATCGAAAACCATGATTACTCTCCTGTAATTGAAGCAGCCCTCGCGGCTGACGGTTTCAGCGAGGATGCTCCCGAAAAGAAAATCATTGTAGGATTCGGACATAATGCCGTCCTTTCAGTTGCCGATAAGGTAATACAGGCAGTTAAGGATGGGGATATCCGACATTTCTTCCTGGTTGGTGGGTGTGACGGCGCGAAGTCCGGCAGAAATTACTACACTGAAATAGCGCAGCAGATACCCGATGACTGTATCATTCTTACACTGGCTTGCGGCAAGTACCGATTCAACAAGCTTGAATTTGGCGATATCGGCGGTATTCCCAGACTTCTTGATATAGGACAGTGCAACGATGCTCACTCTGCAATTCAGATCGCAGTTGCACTGGCAGAGGCGTTTGACTGCGGAGTCAATGATTTGCCTCTTTCAATGATTCTGAGCTGGTACGAGCAGAAGGCAGTGACCATACTGTTGTCACTGCTTCATCTTGGTATAAAGAGTATCAGGCTCGGGCCGACACTTCCGGCTTTCCTTACTCCCGCTGCCCTTGAAGTGCTTGTGGATAAGTTCGATATTATGCCTACTACAACTCCTGAGGATGATCTTAAGGCGATACTTGGCTAAACAAAAAAATGGGGGTGGTCCGCCACCCCCTTCATGCTTCAAGGAGGTATTTATGAACACTGTTATAGTTTATGAACAGCCTGTTGCACACAATGCGCACGGTATTGATGTCAGGCGGGTATACGACACTGAACATGCCCTTGCAAGCCATCTTACACTCAAACCCGGGGAGAAGCTCATCAGACACATAACGCCTGTTGATGTGTTCTTCTATGTGCTTGAAGGCTCAGGGATTGTTGAAGTGGGTGATGAAAAGCGTGAAGTATCCACTGATACAGTAATAGACAGCCCCAGAGATATTCCCCATTGCTGGTACAACGAGAGCGACGAAATTCTCAGGATACTGGTAATTAAAGTACCGCGACCGTCTACAGCAACAAAGCTTCTTTAATACAGTTCTTATCTATTCGGTACCCGGGATTTCGAGCACCAGAACTCTGGGCCACGTCATGGGATCAGGTATCCATGCTGTTGCCCCGTTTTCCGTAATCCGTACAACCATGTCATCTATGTCCGGGTCATCCGTTTCCATGGATGCGGTGAACAGAAGTTCTCCTTCAAAATTGTAGACGTTCCAGAAGGGGTAGCGGAAGGCACCTAATCGAACCCATAATCTATCCCTGCTGTCTATCCCCAGGTCGGTAACCATTCTGCGGTAGAGAATGGGATCGAAGATCATGTTCACATCGGACATTCTTCCGCCACGGCTACCTATCCGGGCGGAGAGTTCCTCGAATTCTGCCTGCTCCCGGACAAGTTCCTCCTCGTTCTTCTCAACTCTCTCAACGTTTTCTTCTATAGTAAGAAAAACTTCTCCATCTTGATCGTATCCGGTTATACTGACAGCATCCGAACCAGGGGCAGCTATGAATACATGCCCTGTATTGTCTGATGTGAAAATTGGAGCTTCCTCAGCTCCTAGAGGACCTACCCTTGAAGGGTTGAAAGCCTGCATCTGTTCATCGTAAACGGTTACCGGTTCGGATGAATTTTCCATTCTTACGATGGAATAACCCATAAGACCTTCTTCCCGGTTGAAAGAGGGGAGCATTCCCACGAATGCCGAGTCTCCAGCTGTCCTGACTGTGAAAGGAGGCCTTGGGAAGAATCCGATAATGTTCTCTCTCCAGTTCAGAGAATCATCGAAAATGCAGATTGCGCCGCCTGCCATGTCGCTAACAACAAAATCGTTATTTCCGAGAATAGCCATGCCTCTCGGCATCTGGAACTCTCCCGGCCCGGTGCCCTGTCTGCCGGCGGATCCAATGAACTCACCGTTAGAAGAGTATTTCCTGACATTCATTGTAGATGTATCAAGTATCAGAACATCCCCATTTTCATTCAAATTCGCTTCAACTATCTGTCCGAAAACGTAATTTGAGTCACCGAGTTCAACACCGATGGCCAAACCCGGAGTAAGCTTGATGTGTTCAGTTCCTGCTGAAATGGTTTCTGACAAAGGTGTTGCCATATCATTATCAGTGCTTTTGCAACTGAAAAACATCATGCAGAAAATCAGAAACGCGTCTATCGTCAAACATCTTTTACTACTCATTACGAAACCTCCAGCTAAACTGATTATGAATTAGGACAGTATCCTATATCCTACAGATATTGTTTCAGAATTACTATGTTGTTAACAGAATGTAACAATTTGTAACAGGCTGTGATTTTGGAAATTCCAATCAATTCATATATTTGGAAATACAAATATCAAATATCTCAAAATCGTAAGGCAGGTTTCCGATGACAGAAGCTGTGGAAATTAAAAAGAAGATTTCGAGGAATATATCCAGAATATCTTCTGAAGGCGCGAGTTACGTTGATGTAAGGTTTTATCTTGATGACAGTTCAGAAACTCTTTTACTTTACGATGGTGACCTTGAGGCTAACGATACAACCGTAGAAAGTGGTATTGGAGTCAGGGTTCTATGGGAGGGAGCATGGGGTTTTGCTGCTACCAGTGATCCGTCTGCTCTGGAGGCATGTTTCGACATGGCTGCTATGAATGCGAGAACGGCATCCAAGCTGGTTAAAGTACCCCTTACAATGGGAGTAAAAGAAGCTGTCAAAGGAAGCTACGCATCACCGGTCGCGGTTGATCCTTTTTCGGTCAGCCTTCAGGACAAATTGGGATTCCTCACCAGACTGGATAATGAGCTGAAGGAGGATTTTGTTCTCAAGAGAATGGTTTATGCCAATTTCCAGAAGAAGAAAGTTCACTTTCAGAACAGCGAGGGTTCTGAGATCGACAAAGATATTGTCAGTGTATTCGGTATGATTATGGCTATGGCCCTGGATTCTGACGGTGAAATGCAAAGGCGCAGCATGAGCTTGTATTCAACGGGAGGCGGTACTGCCGGTTGGGAGATGATGATTAATCCGGAACTATTCTCCGGGCATGCGTCAAGAGTCAAATCGGAGCTGGCTGAACTAATAAAGGCCGAACCCCTTGAGTACGGAAGAAAGTCAGTGATACTTCTACCGGGTCAGGGTCATCTCCAGGTGCATGAGACCATAGGACATCCACTTGAACTGGATAGAATTCTTGGATACGAGCTTTCCTATGCGGGAGGGTCTTTCGTCGACCTTGATTCGTTTGGGAAGCTGAAGTACGGAAGCGATAAGTTGTCTGTAAGCTCTTACGGAAGCATAGCGAACTCTCCCGGATCATTCGGTTTTGATGATGACGGAACCCCTGAACGCGACTATCTCCTTATTGATAGGGGATTACTGGTTAATGCCCTGACATCCAGGGCCATGGTCAATGAAGCGAATGAGAGAGCTGGCAGGGAGGTTTTCCATCAGAGTGGAGGAGCTGCGCGGGCAACATCATTTTACAGGGCTCCTATAGATAGAATGACAAACGTGAACATTCTTCCGGGTAATGACGGTACCGAGGAGGAAATAATCGCATCAACCGAAGACGGTATCGTTGTTGATAATCCGGTATCCTGGTCAATCGGTTCGAACAGGGAGCATTTTCACTTTGGTTGTGAAATAGCCTGGGAAGTCAAGAATGGAGAAAAGACCAGAATCCTTAGAAATCCTACATACCAGGGGCACACATTGGAATTCTATGGATCCCTTTCAGCGGTTGGTGATAAATCCACCTGGAGAGTTGAGCAGGTAGACAATTGCGGGAAAGGTGAGCCGAACCAGGTTATGCAGATTGGTCACGGTGTCCCTGTAGTCAAATTCGATGATGTGATTACCGGAGAAAGGAAGTAGAAAATGCTGGACGCAAACATCAAAGAAATTCTGATGCAGGTAAGAGATGAAGCTGCCGATGAGGGCATCCAGGCAACACTTAAACTGCATCATGAAAAAAGCCATCTTATGCGGATTGGCAACAATTCGGTATCACTGAACACGTCCGAGGATCTGATGAGACTGGATGTAGAAGTGACAGACGGCAGAAAACAGGGAAGTCAGACTTACCTTGGAGCCATTAAAGATGCTGATACTATTCGCGATATCCTTGATAAAGCCAGAGAAAAGGCGAGAGTAGCATCGCCCAAAACCTACGATCCTATTCCTGATGAAGTTGAAACGACTATAACTGAAGAAAGCCAGTTCGATCAGGAGCTTGCTGATCTGAATCCCAGCATAAAGACCGAAGCTTACCGTGAGATTTTCGATAAACTGGGAGAGAAGTACAACTATTCCGGATCCTGGTCCAGCGGGTCGATGGAAGTTTACATTCTTACCACCGCCAACAGGAGCGAGGCTTACCATAGAGGCACGGACCAGCTTTTTTCCATAGTACTCAAACATCCTCAAGCTAAATGGGAACTTACGCATGATCAGACAGGATGGAAAACCTCGGACTTTTCCGTTGATAAAACAATTAACCTTTTGAGTAATCTGATACCCTTATACGAGGAAAACGAAGGGTTTAAGGCTGAACCAGGAGAGTACACGGTTGTTTTCGGAGCAAGCGCCGTATCAGAGATAATTGGCATGGCGGTATATACCGGTCTGGCAGGAAGAGGCTGGGAGGAAAAGCAGAGCTGGACAACAAAATACAAACCCGGCGACAGAATCCTTGGTGAAGATATATCCGTTGTGGACGATCCCACAAATCCAAAAACTTTCATGTTCGGATTCGACATGTGCGGACGCAGACGGAGTATTTTCCCGTTGGTGGGAGATGGAGACATGATGAACCTCATGTACGATTCTGGTACCGCTGCCAGGTATGGAAAGAAGCCTACAGGTCACAATACAGGTTCGCCGAGTATCGTGATGGATACTGGCTTCGGTCATGCTGACCACCTTGAAGCAGTTAAGGATATGGGCAGAGTACTGTACATACCCGCGCTGCATTACATGAACATCCCAAGCCGTAGCAAAGGGATATTCACAGGCAGTTCCAGGTTCAACGCAGTTCTTATTGAAGACGGGAAAACCGTATCACCCATTTTTTCCTCCAGAGTTACAGACTCTCTTCAGAATGTACTTGGTAACGTGAAGGTGATTTCATCGGTTTCGCAATCAGTAAATGGTTCCAACACTTACGGGAGAAGGACTCCCGTAGCAATGAGTGTACCTTCATATATCGTTTCAGAGGGCGTAAAAATCACCGATTCCGCCGATTCATTCTAAGTTTCTATGAAGGGGGTCTGCGTGGCAGGCCCCTTTATCGCAAGAAACATACAATATGAAATATGAATTAAATGGATAATAATGCCCGGATGCAAGACCTGACCCTGGTTGTGGGGGGGGGGCCTGCGGGATCATCGTGCGCCTGGAAACTGGCTTCTGCCGGTATTCCATGTATCCTGATAGACAAGGCTGAATTCCCAAGGGACAAAGTATGCGGAGGCGCCCTGAGCATAAGGGCTGCTGAGATTCTCATCGACTCGGGAATCCTTACCCACCATGAGCTGGAAGGTCTTGCCCTGAGAGAACATAGGACGTTATTCCTCTGGAACAGAGATGAACTCCTTAGAACCTACACTTCACAGGACGGCCCTGTTCGGATAATTTCCAGAAAGGAATTCGACAGCGTACTTCTTGAAAAGGCGGCTTCGGCAGGAGTGTCCATCGTTTCGGGGGATTCGGTTGTATCTGTTGATTCATCATCTGTGACAACATCATCCGGTAAGAGATTCTGTTTTTCAAATCTCGTTGGAGCGGATGGATGCAACAGTATTGTAAAAAAATTCATCTCCGGAAAAAACAATAGAAAAACAGGACTTGGTCTGGAATATTTTCTTCCGCTATCCGACTTCAATGAAATGCCGGACGGCCTTCAGATCCACTTCGGTCATATTCCTTATGGTTACATCTGGGTTTTCCCCGACAATGAGAAGGTCAATATTGGAGCCGGGGCAGTGGGCAGCCCGGTATCACCCGCCGATATAATCAAAGCGCTGAAAGGATTTCTGGAAGCAAGAGGAATCTCCTGCGATGAGTATCACCTTCAGGGAGCCTTGATGCCATCGCTATCACTTGATAGGAATCTGGGAACAGGGAATATCTACCTCGCAGGGGATGCGGCAGGTCTGGTGGATCATGTCTCCGGAGAAGGAATCGGACATGCTGTTCAAAGCGGATTCCTCGTGGCTGACTGTATCATATCCGGGGGAGACCGCAGTACGATAAGGAACGAAAAAGACTCCTGCATAAATATCGTCAGGCAGTCGATGTTCTACAGGCATCTCCTATTCAGCCCGATCACCCATGGAACAGCCATGATGGGGCTTCGGGACAACGAAGAATTCGCCAGGGGCTACTGGAACATCATCTCCGGCAGAGAATCCTACAACGAAATGTTCAAGCGGCTTCTGACCTGATTCTGTTCTGTTCAACCGATATGAAGTATTGAACCGCTGCAGTAGAGTATTTACGATGGATCCGGAGATCCCCGCGGACCCAGGATTTCATCCTGCTGATTTTTATTTGATCTCATTCCGCATGAAGATGATATCGTAGCTGGGTTTTTCCTTAACAGCCTTATCAAGAATTTTAACGAGTTCCGTTTTCAATACTGCCGGTGAAAGCTCTTCAGGTATATCATCTCCGGGGATCTGAATCATTTGCCAGAGATCATATACTGGAATAGCGGCACTGACAGAGTCGGGTGTATTAGATACGATTTTCCGAACAGTTCTGATGCAATCCAGTTTTTCATCGAGAGTCGCGGCGTTTTCGAAACGAATTCTCTGCAGAAGGGAATCGTTCTCCAATATAGGTTCAGGTTTTTCCTGTTTCTCTATCAGGGAATTGGATTCTCTGGCGGTAGCGTCCGCTTCCGGAAGCCTTCCGAGCAGGAAAAGGGTGCGTGCCTTATCTGCCTGAAAATAGTAAATGTAGTGGACGTAATTCAACTCCCTGAGGATCAGCAATGATTTGTCAAATGCACTCAGAGCTCGCTCCAGTTTACCTTTTTTCATCAAAGCAATAGCCATGTAACCAAGTGCTTCCGCCTCACCGTAACGAATACCTGTCTCACGGGAGGTCTCATAGTATTCCTGAAGCATCTTTACCGCCTGATCGTAATCTCCCTTATCGGTCTTCAGTATTGCAAGGCCGCATGAATGATAGGATATATAATACCTGTCCCCGATTTCCCGGGCGATTGTCAGGGCCTTCTGATAAGCCTTTTCTGCTTCTTCAAATTGATTCTTCTTGTGAAACAAATCCGCAAGATTTCCAAGACTGACAGAATGCAGCCGTTTGTCTTTGTGCTGTTTTGCCACATCAATCGCTTTCTCAAGAATCTGCTGTTTCTCGGTAAGATCAACCGCTGTAGATGCCATATTATTGTACACCTTGGCGTTACTTTCATTATCATCCTTCATCTCTTCGAAGATTCTCAGCTGTTTCTCAAACAGTTTCCTTGCTTCACTTACATGACCTGTCATGAACTTGATAGCTGCAAGATATCCGGTGGATTCGTATATTCCCCTCAGATATCCCAGCTCATTATGAATTTCGAGTGCTTTCTCATTTATCTCAAGAGCTGTCTTCAAGT